>DAOLFO010000001.1:0-33522 GCA_035326305.1 Chitinophagaceae bacterium | reverse complement strand
CAATATACAGGCCTATTTTAGCCCAGTTATCCGTTGCTAATATCACCAGCGTATCGCCGGGAGCGTACTGCATATCGGCCCCATTGTATACAGATCCCCATGAATGCTGCGGCTTCAGGATTATTTTTTTTGCTGAAGAAAACAAAGGAAAGAAAATTAGCAGGATAAGTATTCTTGACATATTACCTGTTTTGTACCGATCATCCGGGAAGCCTGCTGATGCGGTATTAATGTTATCTCATTTTTATAATAAATATAATGTATTGCATTAATAAATTAAATTGGCCATCAGGCTGGTTCCTTTGTGCTTTTTGCGGCAACTTTGCAAACGCTGCGGTTATTAATTTACCGCAAAGAAAATACAAAGAAAGTGCAACATGCCCGGAGATCCCGTAAATAAAAAACTCTTTTTTAACCTTTTGACAGAAAATGATTTATTATTGGCATAAAGCCACCGGTAAGCCGGGGCCGGTTATTTTCACTACAATGCAGTTGAAGAGGAGTTGTAAAGCTATGCTCTATAATTATTAAAAAAGCCCGGTATCCTGGCGCTTTTGCGATTAAACAATTAAACGATGCAAATAGACCTGAAAGAGCTAAGCTCACCCGAAAAGCAATACTACCTGCAGCATGTGATAGCACCGCGGCCTGTCTGTTTTGCCTCTACCATTAATAAAGCCGGGGAAGTAAACCTCAGCCCCTTCAGCTTTTTCAATCTTTTTTCTTCCAATCCGCCCATTGTTATTTTTTCGCCTGCCCGTCGGGTAAGGAATAATACAATCAAACATACACTGCAAAATGTACAGGAAATACCCGAGGTGGTGATCAACATCGTGAGCTATGACATGGTGCAGCAAACCTCACTGGCCAGTTGCGAATACCCGCAGGGCATCAATGAGTTTATCAAAGCAGGCTTTACCGCAGAGCCTGCTACGCTTGTAGCGCCACCTATGGTAAAGGAAAGCCCCGTAAAGCTGGAGTGTACCGTAACCGAAATAAAGCCGCTTGGTACAGAAGGCGGAGCCGGCAACCTGGTAATCTGCGAGGTGCTGCGTATGCATATAGCCGATGATCTGCTGGATGAAAATAATAAAATGGATCAGCGTAAGCTCTCACTTATAGCAAGGCTGGGCGGCGACTGGTACTGCCGGGTAAGCCCGGACAATCTTTTTACCGTAACCAAGCCTAATACCAAATTAGGAACAGGCATTGATGCCCTGCCTGATGCCATCCGCAACAGCCGACTGCTGACGGGCAACCACCTGGGTATGCTGGCCAATGTAGAAGAAGTGCCGGCTGTTAACCCCGCATTTTATGATGATCACTTAAAGCAAATTGTACAATACTACAGCCTCACTCCGGAAGAAATGGAAAAAGAGCTGCATCGCTATGCAGCTAAATTGCTGGACGAAGGCCGGCTGGAAGATGCCTGGCAGGTACTGCTGGCCGGTTAAGCCCGCTCACTTCAATCCCAGCCTTTCCATTACCTGTTCCTTTCTTGATTTGGACACGGCCAGCTTTTCGCCACTGTCCATAATCACATATCCGCCATCGGCCCTTAAAAAATGAGTGACATGATCCAGGTTGATGACGGTGGAGTGATGAATACGATGAAAATATGCCGCCGGCAGCATTTCCTCTATATCGCTGAGTGTTTTGGAAATAACCAGCTTTCTTTTGCCGGTAAGGTATAAATGCGAATAGGCCCCCTCTGCCTGTACAAATACAACCTGGCTCATTTCTACAAATTCATAACCATCCTTATTAAAAAAAGCAATCCGCTGCTTTTGCTCCGGCCGGTTTATATTATGGAGCAGGTTGCTGATATTGGCTGTACCTTTTTTTTGATTGATGCTTAGTGAGGCCTTCCTTACAGCATCCTGCAGATCATTTATATCTACAGGTTTCAGCAGGTAGTCTACCACGCTTAACCGGAATGCCCTTGCGGCAAATTGATCATACGCCGTGGTGAAGATAATGGCAAAGTCAATCACATCGAGCATCTCCAGCATCTCAAAGCCATTCATCCACGGCATCTGCACATCCAGGAAAACGAGATCGGGCCGGTGGCGGCGAATGGACAACAGCCCGTCTTTGGAAGAGGTACAGGTTTCTATAATCTCTATTTCCGGGCAGTGTTTCCCGATGTCAAAAGCGAGGCTTTCCACACAGTTTTGCTCATCATCTATAATGATTGTCCTGATCATTGCCTGTTTTGATAAAAGGTTAAGGTTACTTTTGTTCCCGCCGGTTTCCCGGTATCATCTTTTTTATCAATGATAATAATATGATCTTCCCTTCCGTTTAATTTTTTATCCAGGGTTATTCTTGCACTGGTGAGCTGTATCCCTTTTGATTCATGCGCCCCTTCATACTCTTTTTTAAATTTTGCAGACATCTCTCTTCCTATGCCATTATCATCCACTATGCATTCTGTTGCCTGGCCTTTTTGCTGCACTATTACCCGCAGCAGCCCTTCGCCCCGCAGCGGCACCAGCCCATGCCAGATCGCATTCTCAATAAACGGCTGTATGATCAGTGCCGGCACTTTTATATCCTTCACATCCACCTGCGGATCTATTTCAAATGAAAAAGTGACATTCTTGCCAAACCGCATTCGCTCCAGTTGTGTATACAGTTTACAGGTTTCCAGCTCCTCATGCAGGCTTACTTCTCTTTTGTCAGAGTTTTGAAATAATGTGCGGATCAGTTTGGAGAAAGTGGTAAGGTACCGGGCAGCACTTTCATTCTCTCCTTTGTTAATAAGTGACTTGATCGAATTAAGGCTGTTAAAAATAAAATGCGGGTTCATTTGCGCCCGCAGCGCTTTTGCTTCCAGCTCCAGCAGTTCCCGCTCATGCTCCAGTGTCTGTTGCTCATTTTTCCGGATCGTTTTCAGCCTGTACCGGAAAAGAAAAAACAATAACCCGGTGAGAAATATTGCTGCTGCTGTCTTAAAAAAGTTTGTTTGCCAGAAAGCCGGCTTTATATAAATTAAATATTCCGCCGGCGCCGCCTGCCAGGTTCCTCCTTCAAACTGCGCCATTATTTTAAATGTGTAACGACCGGGCTTCAGCCTGCTATAGTTTACCCTGCGGGTAAGTGAATGTGTATGCTGCCATTCCTTATCCACTCCCTCCAGTTGGTAAGCGTATTCTATTCGTTCCGGAAAAAAATATTCCTGCGCCGAGAAGGAAAAGCCAAGATTATTTTTATGCCAGGGAAGTGTTATCGGCTCAGCGGGTCTGCCGGGGTGGCTGGTATACACAATCGTTGTATCCACCGTTACCGTATTGAGCCCGGCCGATAAGTGATAGCGGAACGAATCAAACTGGGCGGCCTGGTAATATTCCAGCTCACCTGTCTGTGATACAAACAGGTACCCGTTGGAATACAATATCGTCTTCGGTTGCTGGTAAGAATATCCATTGCCCTTATCAAAAACAACCGAGCGCTTTTTTTCATAATCATACAGGATGATGCTGGCCCCCGTTTTAAGCATTAGCTTGTTTCCGGAAACATAGCGGATATCTGTGCAGATGTCTTTGAGCAGGCCCCTGGTTCCGAAAGCAATGGAGTCAATGCAGGTAAGTGTCACCGGATCTATCAGGCGCAGGCCATACACTTCAGACAGGATCCATATCCGCTGTTGATCATCCAGTACAAATTTCATGAAGTCATATAGCTTTGTACCCGGTGGCTTCATTTGTGCTGCAGGCACTGCGGTTATTTCTTTTGTACGGGTATCATACCTGGCCAGCGTTGTCCTGTCGGAAAAATAAATCCATTCATGCTTCCTGTCATAGTGAATGAAATAACTGTTGATCTCATATCCGTTTTCGGCAGGGCCACGCTTAGGCAGGTGAATGGTATCTGTATGCTGTGTGGCAGGGTTGATACGGTACAGCAGCCCGTTGCTGAACTGGCCCAGGTAGATGTCTCCGTCAGACGCTGTCAGTATATCACTCCATTGTTTCTTCTGCAGCCAGGCCAGGGATGGATATATTTCCTGTACCGGGCGAAAGCCCCTGCCGGTACGCCCAGGCTGCATTATTGATGTGATCAATCCTGTAGTCCAGTAGTTGCCGCTGCTGTCTTTGGTGATATGGCTGGCATCTGTCATATCATTCAAAAAATAGTTGGACATACGGGGCGCAGGCATGATTTTTTTTTCTTTAAAATTTTTATCCAGTACCCTGATACCATCTGTTGTGCGCCCGCATAGCAGGTATTGTTGCAGGGAATCATCGTAGAGTATATCGTAAATCTCATTATACCGGCGGTCAGCAGGCGGCAGCTCCTGCACTGCTATTCTTTTCAGCCGGTAGGCATCGGGTATAGCGGCATAAAGCTGCCCGCTGTTGAGCACCCATATATTCCCCTCTCTGTCATTGCTCACATACCTTACCCTGTCAAAGTAAGGAGAGCTGGCATACATGGGTAGAAAATAAACCTGCTGCGTATTCACATCAAAAACAGCCGGATGCGGATCATAAACCCCCAGGAAATATTTTCCCCCGCTTATTTTTCCTACTCCCTTTATCGTGTAGGCCATCCAGTTTTTTTGCTGGTCCTGGTAGCCCTGCAGGTAACTGTGCACTGAGCCGCCTGGTATATCATACCTGCAAAAGCCCCCATTGTATGAGTTGAACCAGATAGTGCTGTCATCCGCCATATCCATATACTGCACATCGAGCTGATCTTTAGGGTAATCAAGATGCTTGTTTATTCTTGGGTTGATAACAGTAAAATTCCGGGTAAGCTGTTTACTTTTTTTATCAAATAAATAAATGCCATTCCATGCGCCTATCCATAATTTTGAATCGTCCTTATGAGCCGTAAAGCTGCCTACACTGTTTTGCCACCTGTTGTCCCAGTTGTCTGGCTTGTCCGCCTGCAGGTTAACGTGCTGCATCATACGGTTAATGGGATTGTATACAAAAAATCCCCGGTACAGGCTGCCAATATAAACAAGGCCATCGGCATCAATAAAGATGCTGTTAACAAAAAAAGAAAGATCTCCTTCCGGGCTGGCTGGCCTGTACCGAAGCATAAGAAATGACTTGGACTGCCTGTTAAAAAAACAGAGCCTGTCAGCCGCAGCTATATACAGGTTGCCGGCTTTGTCCTCAGCTATAGCATTAATACTGTTGAGCCGGAAATCGCTTACCTGCTCCTGCCCGGAATAGTAAATGATTTCAGAGCCGTCAAAAGAAGTAAGCCCCCTGCTGGTGGAAAACCAGATCAGCCCGTCGCGGGTAAAATAAAAATACTGGGAACTGATGGCCGGCATAAAGGGGTGGGATATCAGCTTAAATACCGGCAGCTCCTGCTGCTGTGCATACAGTCTTTTACCTGTACAGGCAAGCAGGCATAAACAGATCAGGATGACAGGCAGGCGGCTCATACTATTGAAAATTACACACTTTTATCAATAGCATATGCAACAGCCTGCAAATATCATCCCGTCATTTTTTGCAAAAAATCCTGGCCTGAAAAAGGTAGCTGACGGGCTGCCAAATGAAACCGGCCAACTGCTAACCACAAACCAGCAACTATCAAAAGATCCCGCTTCCGGCAAAAGAATAGTGTAGCTTAATATACCATCCAACCATTAGACCATGCTAAAACCTGTTCTGCTTATTAGCTTATCGCTTATATATTTTCATCGTGCGCCGGCACAGGAGCAAGCACGCTTTAACAGCGATCATCATCTTCTTTTTATCACCACCACGGATAATAGCAAAATAAAAGGCTGGCTGTATAATGCAGGAGAGGACTCCCTCTATTTTTTGCCGGCTACCAGGAGAAGTTTAAGCTTTTTTTCTCACCGGCCGCCTTCCCTCCTTCATTTCCCGGTGACCATTGATGCCTCTGCTATTAAGCAAATAAAGTGGTACCGGAAAAAGAACACAGCCAAATGGACGGTGCTGGGTGCGCTGGGAGGAGGGCTGACGGGTGTGATCATGGGGTTGGCAGAGGGAGATGATGAAATAATACCCTACACCGGGGGGTGGGCCGATCTATTCATTGCCCTTAGTAATTCCATCGCTATGACATCTGGTGAAAAAGCGCTTTTTTACGGCATTACACTAAGCATTACCGGGGCCGCCACCGGCTATTTTTTTTCCCATATTCTTAAGAAGAAAATAGTGCTGAAAGGAAATAAGGGAAAGTACCAGGAGCTGCGCGGGGAGTTGCTAAAAAGATCCCTGATAATACAACCATAAGTAAACAGCAAAATCCTGAATAATGAAGCACGTTCTTTTATTCTTAACAATGACACTGATGACGGCAGCGGTCGGCGCACAGCAAAAACTGATAGGCATAGGTATTAAAGCGGGCCTGTCTGTCAGCATGACATCCCTGGAGCATGGAGCAGGACCGGGGGCTGGCAGCGGTAAAGCAGGATCGGAAGCAGGGGGCACAGCCGGTATTTTTTTTCAGGCAAAGCTGGGTGAAAAGCTGATCTTCCAGCCGGAACTGATAGTCGCTTTTAAGGGGTTTAGTGAAGTAAGGGATAACTATACTTTCAGGAACAATATCACTTACCTGGAGCTGCCGCTTCAGCTCATCTACAAAGCCCCTTCGCCTAAGGCCTGGTTCTTGGCAGGCGGGGGCCTGGCCCCTTCTATGTATATCGGGCAAAACATTCTCAGCTCCGGCTATGCTGATGCACTGAAGAAAATAGATATCGGCATTGTTGCCTCTGCTGGTATCGGGTTTGCAGCGGGCTTCAATGGCACGCTGAGCTATACACATGGCCTTGCCAATGTCAGCAACAACCACCCCCTGTATGAAAAAATAAAGAACCGGAATATCGGTATTACTATAGGGTATCTTTTCTGACACCAGTAAAACTGTTACTATGCTTTTACAAGGAAAAAAAGTTGCTGTTAAATTCTCGGCAGTGCTGCTGGTGCTGCTCTCAGCGGCAGCCTGCCACAATTTTTACAAAGCCAATACACTTACAGGTGGAAGCAATGTACAAAAAGCGGGAACTATTGACAGCCTGAAGAAAAATAACCGCTATTATATTCTTCGCTCTGGTGACGTGGCTTATCATATGCGCAACCTGCAGATCAGCAATGATCAGCTAACCCTTCAGTGTACACTGGACTCTCTGCCCTCTTACCGCAGGCTTCATTTGTCAAATGGTGTAAAAGGAAAGCGAAGGTATTACCGCGGCAAGCCCGAAAGCAGCGCTGTACTGAATGAGGTACACTTTTACATTCCTGATGAGGGTGATATACCAACCGGCAACTACCTGCTGGCGCTGGATAAAGTGCAAAAAATAGAGGTGCTGGAGAAAGATGTAAAACGCACCACTAACAGCTATGTGATTGGCGCCATCGGGTATACGCTTGGCGCTGCCGCTGTAGCAGGCATTATTATAGCTGCCACCAAAAGCTCCTGCCCTTTTGTAAGCGCCCATGACGGAGAACGGTTTACCCTGCAGGGAGAGCTATACGGAGGCGCCCTGTACCCGCAACTGGCCCGGCATGATTATATACCGTTAAAAATGGCGCCGCTCAAAGATGGATCATTGCAATTAAAAATCAGCAACGAACTGCAGGAACACCAGTACACCGATATTGCAGAGCTGCTCGTTATTAGCCATCCAAAAAGTACAAAAGTATTTGCCGATGAAAAGGGCAGCCTGTATACAATTGCTCAGCCACAGGCTCCTGCAGCAGCCCGGTTAAATGATAAAGAAGATATATTAGCTGCACTGCTGGAAGAAAATGATAACCGTATCGCTTACTTTTCCGACACCTCACAGAGTAATGCACAAAACAATATTGTTGTCCGGTTTAAAAAGCCAAAGCAGGCCGCAAAAGCTAAGCTGGTGCTCACCTTAAAAAACTCCTACTGGCTCGACCTGCTGTATGGTGAGCTGGCAAAAGGCTTCGGCTCTTATTATGATACTTATATCAAACAGCAGGAAAAAAAACCGGCAGCAGAGCTGATTCAGTGGACAAAAGACCAGCAGATACCGCTTGATATTGCCATCCGCAAGTCCGGCAAATGGGAAATGCTTGCTTCCCTTTCTACCATAGGCCCGCTGGCCAACCGGACACTGATAGTGCCTGCAGTATTAACAGATGATGAAAATGATATGGTGGAGTTCCGGCTTTCGGCAGGCTTTATGTTTTGGGAAATAGATAAAGTGGCTGTTGATTTTACGCCGGAAGCAGACATGGACATACAACGCCTGTTGCCGGCTGCAGCAACTGACGAAAAGGGGCAGAATGTCACACACCTGCTGCACAAAGAGGATGGGCTATATTTATCACAGCCAGCTATTGGCAATGTGGCTACCATAGTATACCGGCCGCAAATACAAATGGATCCTGACGCTGCTTATACCTGTATCCTCCACTCCAAAGGATACTACCAGCATATCCGGGACTTTAAGCACAAGCCCAATCTTACTTTCCTGCAGCAGTTTACCCGGCCCGGTGCATTCCCGGTATATGGTATGCAATTGTATCACCAGTTTCAAAAGCAAACCATCGCATCGCTTCAGCATAAATAATCAGCCTTATGGAAACAGTACCATTGCAGGCGCCGCCTGCTGATGTGATTATAAAAAAAGAAGGCCGGCCGGTCCATGCCGGCACTCCTTCTTTTATACCCGTGCAGCAAATCAGCCGCCTGGAAAAAACACTGGTATGGTGGGCTATCCGCTTACGCATATTCTGGTTTGCCTGCACTATCCTGAAAAAGCCGCGCCTGGTACTAAAAACATTCCGCACCATGCTCCGGCTGCGCACCAATGTATGGGGCGGCGATCTGAAAAAAATATACCGGGTGGATGGTAAATACTATTTTAACATGTATACCCCGGCATGGCCGTCCGCCGCCTATGATGCACTTATAAAAAGTGAGCTGAGAAGGCAGGAAGATCCGCTGAATGTAAGGGAGCGTTTATCCTTTGTATTCTTTGCCATCACCCGCAAGTGCCCGCTGCGCTGCGAGCATTGCTTTGAATGGGATAACCTGAACCAGAAAGAATCTTTTACTAAAGAGGAGCTGCTGGCCACTGTTGATCTTTTCCGCAGGGAAGGCGTTTTACAGTTTCACTTCAGTGGCGGTGAGCCGATGGTGCGCATCAAAGAGCTGCGGGAAGTAGTACGCCACACCAGCGCAAATACAGAATGCTGGGTACTGACCTCCGGCTTCAACCTGACACCGGAAAATGCCCGGGCATTAAAGCAGGATGGCTGCAAAGGCATCGTGATAAGCATTGATCACTATCTTCCTGAAGTACACAACCTGTTCCGGGGTAGCGATGCTTCTTTTGGCCATGCAGTAAACGGGGTGGCGGCTGCAAGAGCGGCAGGGCTGGTGGTAGCTATCAGCGTCTGCGCCACCCGTACATTCATTGAGCAGGGACACCTGCTGCCATATATTGAGTTTGCAAAAAGTATCGGTGTGCATTTTGTACAAGTGCTGGAGCCCAAAAATGTTGGGCACTACCAGGATAAGGATGTACTGCTCTTTCCCCGGCATATTGATGAGCTGGACCGGGTTTTTAAATTAGTCAATCACTCGCCGGCATACCAGCAATACCCTACTATACTTTATCATGGTTATCACCAGCGGCGGGTAGGATGCTTTTCCGGCAGCCGGAGTGTGTATGTGGATGCTGCCGGCGATGTGCATGCCTGCCCGTTTTGCCATACCAAATCGTACAACATCATTGAGCATATACGCCAGGGAAAACAAAAATTGCCGGAAAAAGAAAACGCCTGCCCGAGGTATGATAAAATTGCATAAGCAAAAAAAGCCTGAAAGAATGGCATGTCTCATTCTTTTTATACTGGCGCTCCTGTCTTCTGATAGCAGTGCGCAATCAAAATGGACTGTTTACCTCGGTCCGGATATGCATGACCGCTATACTGCGGAGAGCCTGAAGGACAGTACAGGAGATGGTATTCATTATACTGTTTTTCCGGGCTATGATATTTTCCTGCACCAGGCAACTGCAGATTCACAGCAGGACAAAGGCGGACGGGATGGCATCCTGCTTAACGCTAAATCTACTGTAGCATACATGCGTGATGGCATAATCAGTTTTGGCAACAGTCATCATCTTGCGCTTATAACATATCACCAGGTATCCGAAGTAACAAGGCATGGCCGCTCAGCCGCCGTTTCCATATTGAATCTTTTTTCCAAAAAAGAAGACAGAAATCCCCAGGCTGAGCCCGGCTACGAAGAAAAAAGCCGCTTTATAGCAGGCAGTATAAGGCTGGCAGGGAAAGCCTTTCCTTATAGCTACAGCACCCGTAATAATTACATGACGGCTGACGGGGACACCGTTAGCATTGTACAAGCCTCCCGGTTTCGCAAAAGGAAAAGTGGAAAAGTGAAAAATAGAAAGAACAGCTACGAAGCAGTGCTGCTCATGAAAAATGATCAGATTATTGCAGCTATGGATTATAACCAGTCGCCGGTAGCATTTTATATCCGGAGGGGTTTAAATGAAAATGAAAAACTCCTTTATACGGCTTTCTTTCTTATCAGGAGCCTGCACATTCCGCTACCGGAATATTAAACCAAAACAGCAGGCCACACGGCCTGCTGTCTGTACCAAAGCTTGTTTTTCCGGGTGATTAATTCCCAAATACTTTCTTCAGTATATCACTGCCCCTTGCCAGCGGGTTGGCCCGTATATTGGCCTCTTCTTTTGCCACCTGGTCAAACAGGGCATCCACTGCCTTGCCCACTACATAAGAGGTCAGGTCCGGATCCATTTTTTTGAAGGTGGTCGGCAGCTTGTTATAGGTTGTTACTATATCGGTGTAGTGCTTGGTGGCATCCACCTTCTCCAGCGATGACTCCACAGAAGGCTTGAATGCCGCCGTTAGCCTAGTGGCGGTTTTTTGTTTGAAGTATTGCGTGGCCGCATCTTTGCCACCGCTTACAATATTCAGCGCATCGGCCAGCGTCATTTCTTTGATGGCATCTACAAAAATGGGTTTGGCAAAGGCCACCGCATTTTCAGCCCCGCGGTTGATAGAAAGAATGGCTTTATCCACCTGGGCGCCCAGTCCTATTTTGCGCAGTGTGGTTTCCATTTTCTGTGCATCGGGCGGCAGCAGCATTTTATAGATATCGCTGCCAAAAAAACCGTCCGTCTTGTTCAGGTTCAGCACGGCATTGGTTACTCCCTGGGTCAGGGCTTCTTTGATGCCCATGCCTGCTTCTTCCTGTGTTACATTGCCGGAAGATTTTTTATTGAGGATGTTAGGCAACTGTATTTTTTGTGCGGAAGCAAATAAAGGGGCTGCTGCCAGTAAGAGTACAATAAGCCGGGTTTTCATTCGACAGGGTTTTAATAATAAATAAAAGATGGTGCTGCACAGGTCTTAACAACGCACAAAATAACTGTTCAGAACCGGCTGTGCAACCTTAAGCCGCTTATTTGACGATACTTTAGCGCTTTTCGTGTGCAGGCGAGGGGTTTTTTGCGGGAATAAATGGTTTCACAGGTTCAAGACGTTCAAGGGGTTCAAGAAGTTTAAAAGGTTCAAGGGGTTCGAAAGGTTCCATAGGGCGGAGGGCCGCACCTTAACTTCTTGAACGTCTTAATCCCCCTGAACCTTTCGAACCCCTTAAACCTCTGATTACCAAATTGCCTAATTACCAAATCATCTCATTGCTGAAACCAGTACCTTTGCGCCAATTTTTTGAAAGTATACTATTATATGAGCACACAACAATTGTCTGAACAGGAGTTGCTGAGAAGAGAAAAGCTGGCCGAGCTGGTGATGATGGGCATTGAACCCTACCCGGCGCCATTGTATCCCGTAAGCCATTCTTCCGTGGAAATAAAGAAAAACTTTTCGGAAGAAACCAAAGAGCAGTACAAAGAAGTGTGCCTGGCCGGCCGCCTGATGAGCATCCGGGATATGGGCAAGGCCAATTTTGCCGTCATCCAGGATGGGGAAGGCCGTATACAGCTCTATATCCGCCGTGATGATATCTGCCCCGGCGAAGATAAAAGCCTCTATGATATTGTCTGGAAAAAGCTGATTGATATCGGAGATATCATCGGGGTACGCGGTTTTGTATTTACCACCAAAACCGGTGAGACCTCTGTGCATGTTACCGAACTTACCTTACTGAGCAAATCGCTGCGCCCGCTGCCCATAGTAAAAGAAGCGGAAGGCCAAACCTTTGATGCGGTTACCGACCCGGAGTTCCGCTACCGCCAGCGCTATGCTGACCTTATTATTAACCCGGTGGTTAAGGAAACATTTATTAAAAGAACAAAGCTCATAAATTCCATCCGCGAGTTTCTCAACCAGCAGGGAGCCCTCGAAGTGGACACGCCGGTGCTGCAGAGCATACCCGGTGGTGCGGCGGCCCGCCCGTTTATCACGCACCACAATGCGCTGGATATTCCTTTTTACCTCCGTATTGCCAATGAGCTGTACCTGAAGCGCCTTATTGTAGGCGGCTTTGACTGGGTATACGAGTTTAGCCGCAACTTCCGCAATGAAGGGATGGACCGTACGCACAACCCTGAGTTTACCATCCTCGAGTTTTATACGGCGTATAAGGATTACCTGTGGATGATGGAGACCACAGAGAAGCTATTGGAAAAAGCAGCTATGGATGTAACCGGCTCTACCGAACTGGCAGTGGGTGACAAAACGATTTCTTTCAAAGCACCGTTTAAGCGCATCAGCATTTTTGATGCCATACAGGAGCATACAGGCATAGATGTAAGCCGCATGAGTGAAGAGCAGTTGCGCAGTGTATGCAGGCAACTGCATATACAGGCAGACAATACGATGGGCAAGGGCAAGCTGATAGATGCCATTTTTGGAGAGAAGTGCGAGCATCATTATATACAACCGACTTTCATCACAGACTACCCGGTAGAGATGAGCCCGCTCACCAAGAAGCACCGCGATAAGCCGGGGCTGGTGGAGCGTTTTGAGCTGATGATAAACGGCAAGGAGATTGCCAATGCCTACAGTGAGTTGAATGACCCCATAGACCAGCGGGAACGTTTTGAAGAGCAGGTACGCCTGGCTGAGCGGGGCGATGATGAGGCTATGTTTATTGACCATGACTTTCTGCGTGCACTGGAGTATGGTATGCCGCCAACATCCGGTATCGGTATCGGTATTGACCGGCTCTGCATGCTGCTCACCAACCAGCCTTCCATACAGGATGTGTTATTCTTTCCGCAGATGCGGCCGGAACGGCAGGAGCAGGAGACTCCAAAGGCTTAAGGCTCTCGCACTTGCTGGTGTTGCGTGCGCAGGTTAGTGCAGGGGGGAAGGACACTAGTAAGCAGCCTGTTCAAAGAGTAAAAGGCGGCTATCACCGCAGCATACAATGCTCATTGTAATAAGCAACCATCCCTGCCCATTTTTTTAAATCTCTCGGAAGCGCTATTAACTTCCCCCCGGTTGCTTTATAAGAATCAGCAAATTTTTCTGCGAATAGTTTGCATTGCGTCAGCTTTTCCCATATTTCTGACGAAAAATATCTTCGGACAATCTCATAAAACACTCCTTCATAATAAAGAAAATGTGCAGGGCCATCCTGTACAGTTTCCGCAAGCAGGGTTAGCTTACCCTCCGTTACCACAAGGCAATGCCAGTTCAGTTCTTTCCCTTTTCTGTTAAGCTGCTTTGCTTTCATATATTTCTTTCCTCTCTGCTGATACGCTTTTATATCATTGTAATGAAATTTCATTTTGCCCTGCTTTGTACGGACGGTTATTTTGTTGCCAAACCAGGCGAAATTTTTAGAAACAAAGCCATAAAGCGTATCGTTCTTTTCCGTAACGAGATAGTCCTGTTGTGCGAAAGTGTCAAATGACAGGAATAGCCAAAAAAATAGTATGCTGAATTTTATCATTGTCGGACGGTTTAGCAGAACTGTGAATTTACCCATTGATTGCCGGCAGTGAAATACTTCCTTTCAGGTATTCTTCAGCGTTATGCGATCTGTTGGCAGATTGATGCGGAAGCCCGGATAGGCTATAAATACTGCCCTGAATCACGCCCCGGCTTCTTTAACCTTACCACCTTTCATTTCCAAATTCCCTTCGTAACTTTAAGAAAATGAAAAACGGATAACAATGGCTATACCCGATTTTCCCAACGGATTTGAATCCTGGCAAAAAACACATTTTGAAGTGGTGGAAGTGCTCGTGTACCTGCGTGGCCTGGACGAAGGCAAAACACCTAAGGCCTTTGCCGAAATGGTAGACCAGTCTGCCACAGACGACATGTACCGCCTGGCGCTCGACCTGACGAATAAATTTGAAGAGCAAACCAAAGGACAGGAAAGGGAGCGGGGGCTTTTTGACGAGATAGAGGACTTTGTATGGGCGGAGTTGAAAAAGCTGTAAAGCTATACTTGTCTTTCCTGGAAAATAATGGAACCATCAGGAACCGGGACCCCTTTTTTAATGTACAGGGCTGATGCCCGCGTAGAATACAGAAGCACCGGGAATGATTTTAAATACTATGATATGCAACCAGCTCCTTTTACTATTGAGTGCATCTACAGCGTGCCGGTAGAAAAAGTATGGAAGGCCATTACGGACAAAGCGCAAATGAAAGAATGGTACTTTGATATCAGTGAATTTAAGCCCGAAGCGGGCTTTGGGTTTCAGTTTACCGGCCAGGGGCATGATGGTGACAAATATATTCACCTGTGCCGCATTACTCATGCAGAGCCTCATAAAAAGCTGCGCTATAGCTGGAGCTACCAGGGCATGGATGGTATCTCATACGTGACATTTGAGTTATTTCCCGAAGGGGAGAGCAGTACCCGCCTGCGCCTTACACATGAAGGCATTGAAAGCTTTCAGCAGACCGGTAATCGTGATTTTGCACCAGAAAGCTTCGCCGGAGGCTGGACATATATTACAGGCACAGCGCTGAAAGGGTTTTTGGAAAAAACCACCTCCTGATTTAATAGCAGGATTAAATGTAGCAGGATGCTGCATCAAATCTCATAGTACCTGTACAGCAGTGGATTTGCATTATATGACTGGTTAGCAAATAATTTATATCCGCTCATTCCCATAGCACGGCACATTCATTATTGCTATCTTGTAATAAAATGAACGGGATATGAAATACTACCTGCTTTCCCTGCTGCTGACCTGCAGCGTTGCATCTCTGGCACAGTCAGGCCCTGATGAGCAGGCTATCCGCCAGTTGCTGCATGAGCAAACACTGGACTGGAACAAAGGCGATGTCAGGGCCTTTATGAAAGGGTACTGGCAAAACGATTCTTTGCTTTTTATCGGGAAAAACGGGGTGACGTATGGCTGGGAAAATACGCTCCGCAATTATCAGAAAAACTCCCCCGATACAGCCGCTATGGGCCAGCTCAGCTTTGACCTGCTGCTGGTACGGCAAATATCCCCGGATTATTTTTATGTAGTGGGCAAATGGATGCTGGCACGCAAAGCCGGCCACCTGTCAGGCCACTATAACCTGCTGATCAGAAAAATAAACGGCCGCTGGCTCATCGTTGCTGATCACAGCAGCTGACCCCGGGTCACCGCCTTTTCCGGTACGGGTATCCTTTGCAGCCTTGCCGCAAAAATGAAATACGCTGTAACCAACCCTGCTGCGGAAAACAGCATATCATAGTAGTCAAAAGTGCGACCGAAAAACCGGATCTTTTGCAGGTATTCATTGACAATAAGCAATACCAGGCTCTGCAGGCAAAGCAGGCGCAGCCCTGTGATGTGATGAACGGGGAAGAAACGGGCCAGCCAGCCTGTTTTATTGGCAAAAAGCCAGCACGCAAAAAAAGGAATAAGAAAAGAGCCGATAAGATTAGGGGCAATGCCGAGGAAGAAGCCGGCAAAAGTATGGTCAAGCAATCCCGAAGGCCGTATCACCAGCTTGATAAGCCAGATGATCAGCGCTCCGCTAATGGCAATGTACCGGCATCGTTTTATAAAAGAGGTTGTCATGCTTAATACTGAAAAATACAGTGCTGGTTCCTGACATCCAATACTACCGCTGTAGTATTTTACATCAGCGCTTCCACATACGCCTGTAATAACGTATCAGCAACCACAAAGTGCATACAAGGGAAACATAAAATGTAATGACGGCCCACAGTGGCCGGCCGGCCATATAGCCCAGCTTCCAGTACAGGCCGCCAGTAAGCGCTGCCAGCAGCCACAGCAGGCCGGTGGCAATAGTGTTGATGATTTTTTTGAAAAAAGATTTGATACCCGGATCAAAACCCTGTTGCATGGCTCTAATATAATGAAAAGCCTTTTACCGTCAGGGTATGAGCAGCCCCCGGAATGCGGCAGAGTCTCCGCGAAATACATTGAAGTCAACCTTTGCCCTGATGCCATTTACATTGCCCACATCACTGTACTGCCAGAACGACCAGCTCCGGTTGATGCGCGGCTGCTTTTTTTCATAGTAGTGGGCTATCCATAGCGGGTATTCATCAAAATCGCTACCCAGGTACCGGGTATAAAAATCCACGTTGGTATACAGGATGGGCTTCACTTTATAATATGCTTCTGCTGTTTGCAGCCATTTTTTTACTTCCCGCTGCAGTTGTGCCTTGCTGGCGCCGTTTGTTTGTTCCACATCCAGCACCGGGGGCATATCGCCCGGCTCCAGGTCTGCCTGCTTAATAAAATTCTCTGCCTGCAGTTTTCCGTCCTTTGATGCAATAAAAAAATGGTAGGCGCCTCTTACTATTCCATGATGCTTTGCCTGCCGCCAGTTTCTGCGAAACTGCGGATCGCGGTTGCCAATGCCTTCCGTGGCTTTTATAAAAGCAAAGCCCAGGCGCACATCCATCACCTGCATGGCTTTCACCTCCTCCCAGGCTATCAACTGCTGGTAGCGGGATACATCAATGCCATGTATCTCATACCCGGCAGGTATGCTGATGCCAAAGGCGGGGTAGCGGGTAAACTTTGCTTCCCTGTAATTAATCCACTGTACCAGCAGCCAGCCGGCAAATACAGCCAGGGCAGTAAGGGTGAAAATAAGCGCCCATTTTCTCAGTTTCTTATTTAGTTTGCGGGAGGCCATGCTGCATGTCAAATCAGCAGCAATAATACAGGTAAATTAATAGTAAATGAGCGCCTCTCTGATATTTAGCAAAACATAAGTTTTTGTGCTTGTAAAAGGAAACTGCGCTTTAATTTCTGACATACTTCACTAAAAAAGTGCCCTCTGCATTGTCTGCACGCACCAGCTCTTTTTCAATGGCAGGCAATGTGGTAGTATTTACCAGGCCTTTCATCCCGTTATAGTCCCTGGCGGAGCTGTATTTATACTCCACAGCAGTATCTACTATGCGATCCCTCACCGGGTGATTATGGATAAAATAAAATTTTTCCAGCAGTGTTTCCGTATCGTTCAGGTCAATAAACAACGGTGTTGACTGGCTTTGCCATACATGATACTTCTTATGCAGCTTTAGCCGTGTGCCTAATGACTGGAACCGCTGCAGCATCCAGTCTCTGCGGGAAGGCTGCTCCGTATTGATGGCTTCCAGGATTTTTTGTGTAGTAAAATTTTTGTATTCTTTTTCTGCTTCTGCGAGGGGAGTGGCGCCGGGGCAAATAAGCAGGTGAAGCTGATTGGTCATCAGGCACCAGGCATATATCTTCCAGCCTTTATCTGCAATAAAATAATTGAGCGTATGCACGGCTACCTGCTTATGTACCGGCCTCACAAAAATATCTACCCAGTCTACTGTTTGCAGGGTAAGAAAATAACAGGAGCGCCGGAGGGGTATATGGTCCATTTCACGTATCATAATCCTGGTTTTAAACCTGTAAAGGCGGCCTTGCCCTGCCAAAAGCAAAATGTATTCCGTTTGATAAAAATGTGCATAACTATTTCACGCCTGATCATCGCCGGTAAAACGCTTTTATCATTTACCGCAGGCTGCAAAACCATAAAATAAAGCGCAACGTGTTTTTGACTGCCGGAAACAGCCGGGCAAACTGAAACCAGCAATACAGAGATCCCGGTAGGCAAGCTGTTTCGCAATAATGTATTACGGATGCCGGGTTAGTCTTTCCGGCTGTATTCAAATATATCCTTTTGCCATTCTGCTGATCCTTCTTTTCTTTTTTCGAGAGTTACCGTCAGGTGCCTTTCTTCTTTTCGCAGAAAGGTCATGCGCAGCATTTTATCCGGAGCTTCAAATATTGCCTTATTGCCCGCCAGTTCCACCAGCGGGTATGACCAGGGTTTATCTTTTTCCTCCCAGGCAATGCTGCCCGGCCCAAAGTGGCGCAGCCTCATTACTGGCACGCTATCCGTTTGCTCAATGACGATAAACTCATAAAACACCACCTTACCATCTTTTGTACAACGGTAGGCACAGATCATCGTGTTTCCGAAAGGTTCTCCCCACGCTTCATCCATGTCGCCCCATTTATGTGCAGTAAACCATTTGCCGGCCATGAAGCCCAGGTCTTTGATATCCGCCTTTAGCTGGGCGCCCGGCTCTTTTGAAAAAAACATTATCGCCAGCAGGAGAACAGCATTTTTAATCATAAGGGAAATAAATTTAAATGAGGAATGCCGTGCCTGTTTTATTTGCAATATCCTGTCTTTGGAGCATGGCAGTGTGCAGGAGGTAGCCAGGGCATGAAGAATAAGCCTGTAAAACGTAAAACTAATTGCCGGCACCAGGTAAGCCTTATTCCACTATCCGCAGCCGTGCATAGTTCAGCATGATCTTTTTCTCCCCGTTGAGCTCAAACTTTACAGTAGCTACCGGGTTATGGGCAGCACCTTCCATTTTTACCACCTGGCCAAAGCCAAATTTTTGATGCTCCACTTTTTGCCCCACCTGCAGATTGCTGGTGTCGCTGGGCGCAAAATCAGCAGATACTTTATGCTCCACTACTTTGGCCACTGCTGTTTTGGGCGCTAAGTAGGCAGGTCTTTCCTCTTTACGCTTACCGGGGGTGGGGCCATACCTTTTTTCTGCTTCCCTGGCAGCGCCCCAGCCCCCGCCATTCATACGCTCATAGGCAGAGGCGCCAAACCCCGCCTGGCTGCGGGTGCCTGCAAAGCTCCTGTCAACATAGGCTTCAGGAAGCTCCTCAATAAAACGGCTTGGCTCATTTTGTACTAAGGATCCAAACTTATACCGTGTATTGGCGTAAGAAACCCATAATTTTTTCTTCGCCCTGGTAATGACTACATAAAACAATCTTCTTTCTTCTTCCAGCTCCTCCCTTGTGTTAATGGACATGGCATTGGGAAAAAGCATTTCTTCCAGCCCGGCAGCAAACACACAGGTAAACTCCAGTCCCTTTGCGGCATGGATGGTCATGAGCTTCACGGTATCGGCATTTTCATCTTTCTTGTCCGCATCCGTCAGCAGGGTGATCTGCTGCAGGTAGGCGGCCAGTCCCTTATCGCCTACTTCCCCGTCTTCATTATCGGGACTTTCTGTCCATTCCTTTATGCTGTTGAGCAGCTCCTGTATGTTTTCATAACGCTGCACCCCTTCTGCGCTTTTATCATTAAACAGTTCTTTTACTATACTGGTCTGTTTGCCCACATGCGCCGCTACTTCATACGCATTTTTTGTTTGCAGCATGCTGGCAAAGCTTTTGATCATCGTCACAAATTCATCTATTGCTTCCAGCGTACCGGAGCGAAAACCAAACTGCCGGGCACTTTCCAGCACTTCCCACATGGAAATATTGCCTTCATTGGCCAGCAAAATGGCTTTGTCCACCGTGGTTTTGCCAATGCCGCGGGCCGGGTAGTTGATGATACGCTTCAGCGCTTCCTCATCCCTGGTGTTTACCAGCAGCCGCAGGTAGGCCACGATATCTTTTATCTCCTTGCGCTGGTAAAAACTGATGCCGCCGTAAATGGTATAGGCTATGCCCATACGCCGCAGGCTTTCTTCAAAAGCGCGGCTCTGTGCATTGGTACGGTACAGTATGGCAAAGTCTTTATTATTGTAGTGATTGCGCAGCTTTTGCTCCTGTATGGTATCTGCTACAAATTTTCCTTCATCATTATCCGATGAAGTGCGCACCAGCCTGATCTTTTCGCCTTCGGCATTGTCTGTAAACAGTTTTTTTTCTATCTGGCCCTTATTATTGCTGATCACTTCATTGGCTACCTGCAGTATGCTTTTTGTGCTCCGGTAGTTTTGTTCCAGCTTCACCACCTTTACTTCATCATAGTCTTTCTGAAACTGGAGTATATTTTGTATCGTGGCTCCGCGAAAGGAATAAATGCTTTGTGCATCATCTCCCACCACGCATACATTTTCATGCATGGCACCCAGCAGCTTTACTATCTCATATTGTGCCGGGTTGGTATCCTGGTACTCATCTATCAGTATGTATTTAAACTTGTGCTGGTATTTGCTGAGGCTGTCCGGGAAGTTTTTCAGCAGCTCATAGTATTTCAGCAGCAGGTCGTCAAAGTCCATAGCGCCGTTTTTGAAACAGCGCTTTACATAGGCATCATATATTTTACCAATGGCAGGGCGGTTTCCCCGCATATCTTCCTGCTGCAGGTAGTAGTCATTGGCATATTCCACCGGGCCCACCAGGGCGTTTTTGGCTGCCGATATCCGGTTATATACGGTATTGGGCTTGTAGTGCTTATCATCAAGGTTCATCTCATTGATCACCGTTTTCACCACGCTTTTGGCATCATCGGTATCATAAATGGTAAAGCTGTTGGGATAGCCCAGCCGGTGCGCTTCCGAACGCAGTATGCGGGCAAACACACTGTGGAAAGTGCCGATGTACAGATTGCGGGCTTCACTGCTGCCCAGTATATGCTCCACCCTTTCCTTCATTTCCTTTGCTGCCTTGTTGGTAAAGGTGAGCGCCAGTATATTAAACGCATCCACACCATGCGCCGCCATCAGGTGGGCGATGCGGGTAGTCAGCACTTTGGTTTTTCCGCTTCCGGCACCGGCTATGATCATCAGCGGGCCGTCTTTGTGCAACACGGCTTCACGCTGCCGCTCATTCAATCCCTGTAAATAATCCTGCATGGCCGCAATTTACGAAGCCCTGCCCGCAGCCGGAGTGCTGTTTGAAAATAAATATTACCGCTTCGCAGTTTTTGTTGTAAACTGTTTAAAAACAGCTCAATTTTGCAGCATGAAAAAATTCATTGTCTTTCTGTTCAGCTTTTGCCTGCTCACTGCCGCCCGTGCGCAAAAAAAACCGGCCTATGTGCTCTACAATGCCAACGGCAAAAAAGTGAGCTACAAAAAAATGCTGAAGCAGTTGATAAAGCAGGATGTCGTTTTATTTGGCGAATACCACAATAACCCCATCAGCCACTGGCTGCAACTGGAAGTAACTAAAGACTGCGCTGCAGAGCGGCAATTAGTGCTGGGCGCCGAAATGATAGAGCGGGACAACCAGGATGCGCTGGATCTGTACCTGCAGGGAAAAATAACAGCCAAAGGGCTTGACTCCTCTGCCCGGCTATGGAATAATTACAAAACGGATTATGCCCCGTTAGTCAATTTTGCCAAAGAAAAAAAGATGGCATTTGCCGGCACCAATATTCCCCGCCGCTATGCTTCGCTGGTGGCACGCCGCGGTTTTGAGGCGCTTGATTCGCTGCCCGCCAACGAAAAAGCATGGATAGCCCCGCTTCCTGTAGCCTACGATGCAGAGCTGCCCGGCTATAAAAAAATGATAGAAATGATAGGCGGGCACGGCGGTGAAAACCTGCCCAAAGCACAGGCCATAAAAGATGCCACGATGGCTTATTTTATTTTACAGTACAGCAAGCCGGATCATCTTTTCATTCATTACAACGGGGCCTATCATTCCGATGGATACGAAGGCATCAACTGGTACCTCAAAAAAGAAAAGCCGGGGCTGCGCATCGCCACTATCAGCACCGTATCACAAAAGGATATAAAGAAACTGCTGAAAGAAAATAAGGGCAAAGCTGATTTCATCATTTGCGTGGACGAGGATATGACCACAACGTACTGATGTACGGTTTACGGTTTGTGGTGTGCGATTTTCTGAAAACAGTATCCCTGCTTTATCGGAGTGGATGAATTATCCCTTTTCCGCCTTTCTTTTGCTCTGCAAATATTTTTCGTGGATGATTTGCCCCATGGGCTTATTATACACTTTGCTTTCCACCCAGGAAATAATATCGAGGTAGGCAAAGGACCTGGTTTCAAACCGGTTTTTTTCGAGGTGCTTTATTTTATACAAAAACTTTTCCAGTTCCGGTTTCAGCTTGCTGGCAGATATGTGATGAAAAGAATGGCGCAGGAACTTAAACATTTCTTCTTCTATCACTGTCAGGTTCTCTTTTTTTGCCATGAAGCGGTATACCGATTTGGTGAGTGACTCCATGATGTCATAGTTGCCCAGCTCATAGTGGGCCAGCAGGTGCTGCAGGCGGGCATAGCACTGCAGGTCTATGCGCAGGTCGCCGTTTTCGTTGATGATCTCCTGCAGGTAATCAATACAGGTGCTGTAGTCGCCACTGCCAAAATAAAGCGTGGCGATTTTATAATTCATCACCATGATGCGGTGCTCATCCAGGAAAATCGCATTTTCTTTCAGCTTCTCTCTGATCCCCGGCACCAGTGACAGGCCCTCTTTGAAAGTGCCCAGCATAAAATGCTGATTGATTTTTGCCGTGTTGATATAAATAAATGCCTGGATGCGGAAGTTATCATGCTCCTGCACCCGGCTGCTTTGGGCAAACCGCTCAAACTGCTGCAGCGTGGGGGTAAACCGGCGATAGTTGCGCAAATCAAAATGCGCATTCAGCAGGTAATGCATCCCTTTGATATAGTGGCTGGTTTCTACCCGTATCATCAGCGGGTCGGCATCAAACAGGTCCACCCATTTTTGTGCATAGCGGTAGTATTGTAAAAAATCCTGGCGTATGAAAGCGTACCAGCAATAGCTCTGGTACAGGTAAAGCCGCTCATAAAAACCGGCAACGGAAGCCGCATCGGCCGGCAGGTTGTCCTGCATAAATTTTTTTACGCCGGCTTCATCCTTTTCATTGCGGGCATGGCCGTGGCGGGTAAACCACGAAAAAAGCAATAGGGAAAGATTGCTGAGCCGGGCCACAATATCAATATGGCGGCTGACATCGTTGGCCTCATGGGCCAGCGCTTCCGCCCGGCTCTGCATGCTGCGGGTGATGTGCAGGTTTTCAATCCTTTTTTCCAATGCTATCACCTGCGTCAGAAAATAGAATTTCTGGTTGTTCCGGGCCGTTTCCTTGGCCTTATCCAGTATGCGCAGGCTTTGCTGAAACAGCCCTTTTTTGTACAGGATATGAGCGTAGTCAAACTGCTCATTAAGCTGCAGATCAATACTGTCTGCACTCTTAAGCAGGCGAAGGCTGGCCAGGATTTCCCCGTATAAGTGGGCCTTCAGGTTGTAGAGTTGCCTTTTTTCAGTACCGGGCAGTTTCTTTAATAATGATTTCTCATCATATGTGTCTAAGCGGTCCACAGCATCAAAAAGCCGCACGATTTTCAGGTCTTCTTTAGCCGAGCTGCGTTTTATATAGAGCTTAAAATGCCTTTTCTCCGCTTTTTCGAGGGATTTTATCAGTTGGAATAAAAAATCTTGCGAACGGTTGGGCATCAGGCAGAAATTTTCATGGAATAGGCCACCAGCAAGGGTTTCATTGGTTTTTATCCCTGTTTGGCATCCTTAAAACAGGCGTATCTTGTTTTGTGGCGCAAGATACGCTAAAGTAAATTTGTGTTGTAATCGCTGGTAACAGCATTCACACAGCAGGCAATCGTTAAAATAAGGCAAGTCGATAGAGGTCAGGAAAGAAATAAAACCTGCTGAAAACCCGGATCTTATACCGGAAAACAGATCTTACTTCGAAAAATTTTCATATGGCAAGCAATCGTTAGAGGTCAGTCCGTTTCTACGGAAGGGCCTTTTTTGTTTTTAAAGGCTCGCTAAAATAAGGTGTTTCTGTTAATCCCCGCAAACTTTTTCCGCTTTTTCTTTCTTTTTTGCTGTTGGCCCCCTCTTTTCTGCCGAATATCCATTTTAACAACTCCCGCAAAATGTACAGGCGTATTTTAATGCCTTCCAAGCCATTTGCCATGAAAAGACATATTGAGTTTTTCGACAGAGCTCACTTTGAGAATCATTATCTCCGGGTGTTGCCCCCGCCGGATTTGCGGCCGTATATTGATTTTTTCTGGGAAACCGATTTTGATCCCATCTGGAACGAGTACCCGGATGGTTTTTCTGATGCCCTGTTTCCCAACCTGGGTTATACCTACCTCATCAACCTGGGAAATACATTCACCATGCAGGCAGGGAAAGAGACCTCGGTTTTAAAGACGGATAGCCTGCTGCCGAGATACAACGGTGTGGAATGCTTTCACAAGCCGGGCAATCATTTATTCGGTATCAAGTTCCGGGTCACACCAGTTTTGCTGGAAAGAAAAATAAATTTTTCAGAATACCAGGGCTATGTATTTCCGCTTAGCTACCTGCTAAATCCCGATATCATAGCTGCTGTTAAAAAAGCCGGCCGGTTTGCTGAAAGGGTTGCCATCCTGTCTGATTATTTTAGCACCATCCTGGAAGCTTATTCAGGCGCTCAGCACCCGGTTCATATCATTGCCGGTGTGCTGCACACTGCATATAAAGAAAATAATTTTGCCCCTTCGCTTCCCGGCATTGCCGAAAAATATAAGATTTCCGGCAGAACGCTGCAGCGCTACTTTGAAGCCTGCACCGGCACCAGCAGCAAAAAAGCGCTGCAGGTAATACGCATACGCAAGGCTACAGAGCACCTTATAAAATCACCGGCCACCTTCAGCCATCTTGCGTATGGCTATTATGATTACAGCCATTTTTATAAACACTTCAAGCAGTTCCTGTCGGAAAATACATTTGACAACAAAAAGCTGCACCTGCCCTTGCTAAAGGGTCTGCAAAAAAAAGCCGGGGTGGAAGAAATGGCGGGATGAGGCAGGCTGCATGGGGAAAAGGTTCTGTTTGATAGGATGGGATAGCCATAAAACCGTTTGACAAAGAGTTGTAATTTTATGGCTTATCATTTTCCTTTACATGTCTTCTCTCACCTTCTCACTGATACAAACCAGCCTGCACTGGGAAAACAAACCGGCAAATCTCCGGATGCTGGAAGAAAAAATATTATCCATAACGGAACGAACAGAAATAGTGGTGCTGCCGGAAATGTTCAGCACCGGCTTTAGCATGAACCCTGCTGCTCTTGCCGAAACCATGCAGGGAGAGACCGTGCAGTGGATGAAGCGCATAGCCGCCGGGAAAAAAATCATCCTGGCCGGAAGTGTGATCATTGAAGAAGACGGGCATTACTACAACCGCCTGATCTGGATGCTGCCTAACGGGCAATACGGAACCTATGATAAGCGGCACCGCTTTGCTTTTGCAGGAGAAGATAAATACTATACAGCAGGAAGCAAGCGCCTGCTTGCTTCGGTAAAAGGATGGAAAATAAACCTGCAAGTTTGCTATGACCTGCGTTTCCCGGTATGGGCGCGGCAACAAAGGACACCGGAAAACGGCAGCGGGCCGGAGTTTGATATTTTATTGTATGTGGCCAACTGGCCCGATCGCCGCTGCCATGCCTGGCAAACGCTGCTACAGGCAAGGGCTATCGAAAATCAGTGCTATGTAATTGGTGTAAACAGGACAGGCTATGATGGAAACGGCATTTACCATAGTGGTGACAGTATGGTGGCTGATGCAATGGGAGAAATACTGTATCATAAAAAAGAGGAAGAAGATATTTTCACCATCACGCTGCATAAAGCGCCGCTGGATGAGGTACGGATGAAGCTCCCCTTCCTGAAGGATGCAGATGATTTTTTGCTAACCGGCGCACAGTAAGAGCGGCATAAAGGTCAGCTTGTGTTTTTTTGGCCTGCGGCATAAGCTGTCGGTGTGGTGCCAAACTGCTTTTTAAATTCTTTGCTGAAATATTTCCGGTCGCTGTAGCCCACTGCATAGGCTACCTCATACACGGTAAGCTCTTTTGCTGCCAGCAATGCAGCCGCTTTTTGCAATCTTAGTGATTTTACAAAATCGTTGACGGAAAGCCCGGTTACTGCTTTCAGTTTTTTATACAGCACCGGGGCGCTCATAGCCACTTTGCGGGAAAGCATCTCCACTCCAAAGTCGGGATTGTCCATCTGCTCTTCCACTACCTGTACTATATTGTTTAAAAACTCCTGGTCAATTTTCCGCAGCCCGGTATCCGGCTGCTTTTTTACTTCTTCCTTTGCTGCAAACCGGCTTTGCAGGAAGCAGCTGGTGATATGCTCCCGCATCCGCTCCCGCAACTGCAGCAGGTTGTGCACCTGCAGCCCCAGTATTTTTATGCTGAAGGGCTTGGTGATATAGCTGTCAGCGCCGGTTTCCAGTCCGCTTACCTGGTCGCTCTGCGTGCTTTTGGCAGTAAGAAGTATAACGGGTATATGGCTGGTACGCTCATCTGTTTTGATTTTACTGCAAAGAGCAAAACCATCCATCACGGGCATCATCACATCGCTGATGATGATATCGGGTATTTCCGAAATGGCTTTTTCCCATCCGCGCTGGCCATCTTCTGCCACCAGTATATGGTAAGTATGCCCAAACGATTCGGCGATGAGCTGCCTCAGATCAGGATTATCTTCCACCAGCAGCAGCGAGGGCATTGTGCCGTCCTGTACTGTTTCCGGTTGTGCTGGTACAGTTGCCACAGGCACGGTATCCACCTGCTGCGCTGTACCTGTTGTTTCCGGCTGTTTTGCCGGCAATGATGTTTTGTGTGCAGCAGCGGCCAGCGGCAGTGTTACCGTAAAGCATGTCCTGCCTGCCTTATCAGCCACAGCCGGTTCGCTTTCTACTCTTATTTGTCCGTGGTGCAGCTCAACAATTTTTTTGGACAGCGCCAGGCCGATGCCATAGCCGGTGTTTTGCAATCCATGATCCGCCACCTGGAAAAAATTGGTAAACAGCTTTTGCTGGTAAGCCGGATCAATACCTCTGCCATTATCTGTCACCTGCACCAGCGCTTTGTTTTTTTCCTGCACTACACTGAGCAGGATACGGCCGCCTTCAGGAGTGAATTTGAAAGCATTGGCCAGCAGGTTGAAAAATACTTTTTCCAGTTGTTCCTTATCCATGGCCACCATTACTTCCTCTGCATCGTGCACAAAGGCCATGCTGATATTTTTAGCCAGTGATATATCACGGAAGCTGGTATATATTTCCTGTAAAAAGGGAATGATGTTTTCTGTGCTGGTTTGCAACAGCAGGTGATCGGTTTCAGCCTTCCTGAAATCCATGAGCTCACTGACTAACTTTAACAGCCGGTTGGCGTTGCTTTTTATCTGCATCAGTTGCTGGTGGTCAAAGCCTTCTTTTTCTTTTTGCTCCAGCATCTTTTCCACCGGCGCCATGATGAGGGTGAGGTGGGTGCGTATCTCATGCGATACATTGGTAAAGAAATTGAGCTTGACGGTATGCAGATCTTCTTCTTTTTTCAATAATGCCCGCAAAAAGAAAAAGCGGATAATAAGAAAAAGAATAGCGGCAGCAACCAGGGTATAAATACAATAAGCCCACCAGGTAAGCCAGAAGGGCGGAAGTATTTTTATTTTCATTGCTGCGGGTTCGCTCCATACGCCATCGTTGTTAGCACCTTTTATCCAGAGTGTGTAAGAACCTGCCGGCAGGTTGGTATAGGTGATGGAGGTATTGGCGGTTTCGTTCCATTCTTTGTCAAAGCCTTCCAGCCGGCAGGCGTATTTGTTTTTATTGCTTTTAATAAAATTCAGCAGGGCAAATTCAATAGTAAATACATTTTGATTATACCGGAAAGTGATTTGCCTGGTCTGGGTGATATTTTGCTGCAGCAATCCATCTGCTGTACTGATGCTGACCGGCGTGTTGAAAAGGCGCAGGCCGGTATACACCAGCGGGGCCACGTACTGGTTTGTCTGTATCTGCTGCGGGTAAAAGCTGGTGATGCCGCTGTAGCTGCCAAAGAAAAATTCGCCGCGGCTGTCTTTGAGAAAGGAGTTGAAGTTAAATTCATTTCCCGGCAGGCCATCGCTGAGGGTATAGATGCGTGCCGATTCCTGCGCAGGATCATATTTTATCAATCCCTTGTCAGTGCTCAGCCACAGGTTTCCTGCTTCATCATCGAGTATGCCGATTATTTGCCTGTTTTTCAGTACCCCGTTTTGCTGGTAGCGCTGCAGCTTTCCGCTTTGCGGGTCATATTTTGCCAACCCGCCAAAGCTGAGGCCGGCCCATATATTCCCCTGCGCATCTTCCCTGATGCAATTTATGTTCAGCTCATTGTTTGCTTCATAAAGCTGGTTGCCGGCTACCCGGTACAGGCCTCCCGAAGCACCGATCCATAATGCCCCGGTACGGCTTTGATACAGGTAGGTGGCGGCAATGCTGCCTTTCACTCCGCTTATCGTGTTCAGGGGAACGGGCTCCAGTTGCGTACCATTTTTTTTAAACAACAGCAGTCCCTGGTTGGTAGCTGCCCAAAAGCGCCCGCTGTCATCTTCGGCAAGGGAAGTGATTTCTATATGCGCCAGCGCTGCATCATTTTCCTGGTAGAGGTAGCGGGTAAAGCGGTTTTTTTTCCTGTCCAGCACATTCAGCCCGCCTCCATGCGTACCGCACCAGATGTTTTGCTCCTTATCAATGTATACAGCCTTCACCAGGTTGGAGCCAAGGCTGCCGGCATCGGAAGGATGATGGGTATAGAAGCTAAATATCCCGGCCTTCCTGTCAAAAAAGTTCAAGCCACCCCCTTCAGTGCCTATCCATAGATTATTATCGCTGTCTTCTGTAATGCTGCTTACCACATTGTTGCTGATGCTGCGGCGGTCTTCCCTTTTCTGAAAACTGCGGAAGCGGGTGGTAGATGAAAACGTAGTATTGGCCCCGCCAAAATAAGTGCCTATCCATACAGAGCCATGCATATCTTCATACAGGCTGTAGATGGAATTTTGGCTAAGGCTTTGCGGATCGCCTGCATCGTTCTGGTAAGCGGTTATTTTTTTTGTTTCTGGCTCCAGCAGGTTCAGCCCTTCCTGGGTGCCTATCCACAGCAGGCCATTTTTGTCAATGATAATTTTACGGACATTATTGTTGACAAGTACGGGCCCGCCGGAGGCTGTAAGCCGGATAAAAGAAGAGGCACCCGGCTCCAGCAGGTTGATACCGTTATTCTGTGTACCTATCCATAGTCTTGCTTTTTTATCTTCTGCTATTGTGGTGATGTAGTCGGCGCTCAGGCTGCGGGGGTTTCCCGGCTGATGGTGATAACTTTCAAATACATAGCTGTTGTGATTCCGGGCCATGCTGGTAAGGCCGCTGCTGGTTCCTAACCACATGGTTTGCCGGCTGTCTTCAAAAATACAGCGTACGTTATTGCCCGCCAGCCCTTCTGTACCGGCAACTGTGTAGGAGCTGATAACAGTTTTCTTTTGCGGGTCAAGTATATATAAGCCTTCGGTGGTACCGGCCCACAGCATTCCCCTGCTGTCTTCATACAGGCAGGTGACAGAATAATTATTCCTTGGGCCTAGCCGGATACGGGTGAAACGGTCGAGTGTACTATCATAGCAATCGAGCCCGCCGGAACTGCCCACCCATAAATTGCTTTTGCTGTCGCAAAGCAGGGCTACTACATTATTGCCGGACAGGCTGTTGCTGTCAGCAGTACTGGCAAGGTATAGCCTGAAGCGGGCGCCGTCGTACCGGTTGAGCCCGTTGCGGGTACCCAGCCAGATAAAGCCTTTTTTATCCTGGGTGATGGCCAGCACAGAATTGCCGGACAGGCCTGACTCCACAGTCAGGTGGCTGAAACTGAGCTGCCGGGCTGCCGGAAAAAATGAGAGGTGCAGCAGCAGAACAATAAACCCGCGGCGGAGCAATAAGTAAATATTATATGGCAAAACCGGGTGCATGCAGGTATGCTCAGAGTGATTCAAAGTAAAGCTATTCGCCAATAAAAAATGACAGCCGTAAACCGGGCGGCTATTTTTCTTTATTGAGAAACAGGGATATAGACTCCTGTTTAGGATAACACCCCTATTCTTTTAAGATTTCACCCCCACTTTTTTTCATGCGGGGCAAACATTGCAGCAGAACAAGGCCCGCAGCATAGGCCGGCTATGTGCGCCTGCGCTGAAAAAGCCTGTTTGTGACCAATTCTAATTTACTTAAAAAAAACTGCTATGCGATTGCTCAAACATGTCTGCATCCCGCCCGGGATACTACCAAGACTGGCCCTGGCTGTGCTCCTGCTGTTGCCGGGCTTATTATCCGCACAGGAAAAAACAGTAACCGGAACTGTAAAAGACGAGGCTGGCAACCCGGTACCGGCCGCTACAGTGAGTGTCAAAAACAAAACCGCACAAACCCTGACGGCAGAAGACGGATCATTTTCTATCCGCGTGACGCCGCAAGATGTGCTGGTCATTACTTCTGTGAATTATGAAACACAGGAAATAACCGTAGGCGGCAACGATAATCTTGCTGTCACTATGCGCATCCAGGCCGGTCAGCTTAGTGATGTGGTGGTGGTGGGATATGGTACCCAGAAGCGTGTTAACCTGACGGGCTCTGTGGCCACGGTAACGGCAAAAGATATTGCCGACAGGCCCATCACCAATGTATCTTCTTCACTGGCAGGGTTAATGCCCGGCGTTTTTGTACGGCAGGGATCAGGTGATCCGCGTGGCGATGGTGCAGGCGTGCAGATCAGGGGGCAGGGTACAACCAGCTCCGCATCACCATTGGTGCTGGTGGATGGCATCATTGGTGTAATGGATGCGGTAAACCCGCTGGATATTGAAAGCATTACAGTGCTGAAGGATGCCGCTTCTACTGCTATCTATGGTACGCTGGCTGCAAATGGTGTGATACTGATCACTACCAAAAAAGGACAGAAGAACCGTACTTCCGTAAGCTATAATGGCAACTTTTCCTTTACACGTCCTATGAACCTGCCTGAATTTGTTACGGATTATGTAACGCACATGCGCCTCATCAATGAAGGATATACTAATGTGGGACAGCCGCTCATTTTTGCACAAAGCACTATTAATGCCTGGGACTCTGCCGGCAAAATACCCAACCAGCTTAACCCAATCGGCGTACCCAATTACATTGCTTATCCCAACACAGACTGGGCAGATGCGCTGTTTAATAACAGGATGCTGCAAACACATAATATCTCCATCAACGGGGGATCTGATAAGGTAAGCTACCTGGTATCCCTGGGGTACCTGGATAATGGCGGCACTATTGACAATACAGGCACTAAGCGCTATCAGCTAAGGGCCAACTTTGATGCACGTATCAATAAATTTCTTACTGTAGGTACACAAACTTTCGGCTCCACGCAAACTTTTGAAATGGGCAATACTTCCAGCGCTTTCAACTTTTTGCGCCAAACCACACCGGGAGTGGTGCCTTACTGGGATGGCCGCTATGGTTTCCCGCAGGCACCGGAAGAATCATCTACAGCCAATAACATTCTGGGATTCCTGAATAATACTGCGGGTGAAGATCAGACTACCCGCTTCAATACCACTTTATATGCCAATGTGCATATCCTGAAAGGGCTGACATTGGAAAACAGGTTTAACTACCAGATACGGCAGAATGAATATAATTCACATACGAATGCCGGGCCGAGTGAGCGCTGGAACTTTGCGACCAATGAGCAGAGAGCCTTTTTGCCCAACCTGGCCACTGCCACCACTTATTATGCCTTTGATAAAAACCGGCAGCTCACCTTTGATAATGTATTGCGTTATACCACGCAGATAGGAGCCGATCATGACCTGGGCGCTTTGATAGGTTATAACCAGATGTACTATAACTACTATGACTTTAACGCAACCAAGCAGGGACTGATTGATTATGATATCACCGTGCCCGGGTCTGCGCTGACGCCGGTAAGCATTGGCGGTGGTGAAATTGATTATGCCATCCGCTCCTGGTTTGGCCGTGTTAACTATGCGTATAAAAGCCGCTACCTGCTGGAAGGAAATCTTCGCTATGACGGAGTATCCCGCTTTTCACCTGAAACCCGCTGGGGCTTGTTTCCTTCTGTGTCTGCAGGATGGCGCTTGTCAGAAGAAAAGTTTATGGAAAATACCCGTGGCTGGCTGAGCAACCTGAAACTGCGTGCATCATGGGGCAGGGTGGGCAACAATGCCAGTGGCTACTACGACTGGCAGGCTACCTATGCCAGCAGGCTGTATTCATTCGGCAATGCACAGGCATCCGGCCTGGCTGCCGGCAGCTATGCTAATCCGGGCCTGCAATGGGAAACCACCACCAACACCGAGATTGGACTTGACGGGGGCCTGCTGAGGAATAAAATTTTCTTTGAGATAAATGCCTATCGCCGTTTTACCGAAGGCATCTTAACAACGACTCCTATACCACTGACAGCGGGCACGGCATCTGCGCCGGTAGTGAATGCGGCCGAAGTAGTGAACAAAGGAGTAGAGTTTAGCGCCGGCTACCGCGGACGTGCAGGCACTTTCAACTTTAGCGTAAGCGGCAACGTAGCTTATAATATCAATGAAGTAACCAACTACAAAGGCAAACTGGTGGAAGGCTGGGTAAAAGATGCTTTGGGCAATGATGTATACCAGTCAAACCTGGGAGCTGTATCAGCAGGCGGCACGAACCGTATACTGGAAGACCATATCATTAATGAATACTATGTATATAAAACCTATAAAGGCACAGGAACTTATTTCAACGGAGATGGTTCAGTAAATATCAACGGTGGCCCCCAAGACGGCATGATACGCACTGAGCAGGATCTTGCCTGGGCCCAGGCCATGCTGACTGCCGGCTATTTCCTTCGCCCGGCCAATGCCATACGCAATAATGCTATCTGGTATGGCGATCTGATCTATGCTGACCTGAATGGTGATGGCGACTATGGCAATTCATTTGACCGCTATTTTACCGGCACCTCTTCCCTGCCCAAATTCATATTCGGTATGAACATAGACCTGTCCTGGAAAAATTTTGATCTGTCTATGATCTGGACAGGCGCTTCGGGGCATGAATATTACTGGAATGCTGATGGGTATAATAATTCCTTTGTCACCAACGGAAATGCTTTTTCCAAACTGTTTGCAGATGATCATTATTTCTATGATCCGGCTAACCCCGCCGATCCCCGTACCAATACTACGGCTAAGTATACACGCCTGAAGGCAGCCGATCCGCAAAACAGGGCGGTAGCGAGTGACTACTGGATGTACAATGCCTCATGGATAAAGCTGAAGAACCTGCAAATAGGCTATAACCTGCCGGATGCCTGGGCAAAGAAAGTATTCCTGCAGCGGGCTCGTATCTATTTCTCCGGCGAGAATGTGCTGCTCATTACCAAATTCCCCGGGCTGGATCCCGAAATTGGCAGTGGCGTGAGCTATCCCACTATGCGGCAGTATGCACTTGGTGTAAACCTT
>DAOLFO010000197.1:0-6305 GCA_035326305.1 Chitinophagaceae bacterium | reverse complement strand
CGGCATCATACGGCAGGGGCTGAAATGGATGATGAGCTCATCCAGTCCTTTTTATATTAAGCCCCGCTTAAACATGGACCTGCTGCGCTGGGGGCTCCGTTTTCGCAAATCGGCCACGGCCCGCCACGTAGAAGAAAGCGGCCCGCACCTGAACAACCTGCTGCAACTGACACGGCAACTGATGAGCGATCTGAAAACAGAATTGCCGTCATTTGATATGGTGGAAAAAGGATGCTGGATGCTGTACAAGCAGGAAAAAACAGCCGATCATGAAAAGCACCTTGCTGATCAGGCAGCGGCGTACGGATTGAAAACAATTATCTGCACCCAGGAAGAAGTGCAGCAGTATGAAACAGAAGTGGAGGTAACTGTAAGGGGCGGCGTATTGTATATAGATGACTGCCATGTGAGCCCTGCAGGCTATATGCGGGCATTGTACCAGCAACTGCAGCAAATGGGCGTAAAGTTTTGGCTCAATACAGAAGTAAAGGGATTTGAAACAAAAAACGGCAGCATCACCGCCGTGCTCACTGCCGATCAGGCGCTGCCTGTGGGTGAGCTGGTTATTGCCAACGGATCCTGGATGGGGCTTATTGCCAAAAAACTGGGCATATCCATACTGATGCAGCCGGGTAAAGGATATAGCGTAATATATGACGGGCTGCAAAAAAACCTGCAATACCCATCCATACTTGTAGATGACAGAACGGCTACTGCGCCCATTGGCTCCTGGCTGCGCATTGGCGGTACCATGGAGCTGAGCGGGCACAGCGATACTATTTTGCCAAAAAGAGTAACTGCCATTTATAATGCCTTTAAAAAATATTATCCCGGTATGCCCATTGCAGCACCGGATACAGCAAAGGCATGGTATGGGTACCGCCCGGTATCGCCGGATGGTATGCCTTATATTGGCCGGCACAGCCGCTATAGCAACCTGATCTTTGCCGGCGGACACGCCATGCTGGGAGTGAGTGCGGCCGCAGGTACCGGCTTGCTGGTAAATGAGATGGTACAGGGCAGGCAGCCATCTATTCCGCTTACTGCGTTCAGCCCCGAACGATTTTGCTAAATATTTGTTGATAGGAAATAACTATACAGCAGAGTTCCTATTTTTATAAAATATGAAGCAGGCATCTACCAGGCTGGCGTACAGGGATACCGGATATTTTTCCCGCATTATTACTGATTACCTGGACCAGGCAGACACCCTGCGCAGCTTTTATGCAGACTGGCCCGATGCAGAAGGCATCAGGGCAGCTATCAAAAAAAGAAAAGCAGTGCCGGTGGATCGCCGGCTGCTGGTAGCAGCGCTGCAGAAGCAGTATGAAGGCATCAGTATCACTGCAGCCACGCAGGCAAATATTGATCTGCTGGGCGATGAAACAACCTTCACTGTTACCACCGCACACCAAAACAATATCTTTACCGGCCCGCTTTATTTTATTTATAAAATTTTACATGCCATACGCCTGGCTGACAGCCTGACTACTTTGTATGATGGTTACCGGTTTGTGCCCGTCTATTATATCGGCTCTGAAGATGCCGACCTTGCAGAGCTGAACCATATCCGCCTCGACGGAGAGAAGCTGGTATGGGAAACCCGGCAGACCGGTGCAGTGGGCAGGATGAAAGTGGATAAGGAGTTGCTGCAACTGGTGGACCGGGCAGAAGGCAGGCTTGCCATATACCCTTCCGGTCAGGAGTTTGTGCGGATGCTGCGTGAGGCATATGCAGCCGGTACCGATATACAGCAGGCTACTTTGCATGTGGTAAATGCACTCTTCGGGGAAATGGGGCTGGTGGTGCTGGCGCCGGACAATGCTGTACTGAAAGCAAAAATGACTGCAGTGTTTGAAGATGACCTGTTTCATCATACACCCGCAGCTATTGTGCGGCAGGCATCAGCGCACCTGCAGGAGCAGGGCTATAAAGACCAGGCATATGCACGGGATATCAACCTGTTTTACCTGAACGGGGATATGCGGGAGCGGATTGAAAAAACAGGTGATACCTTTTCTGTAGTGAATACGGATATTCACTTTACAGCAGAGGGATTGAAGCAGGAACTGAAATCACATCCTGAACGCTTTAGCCCCAATGTAATATTAAGAGGCCTGTACCAGTGCAGTATTTTGCCCGATGTGGCTTTTATTGGCGGCGGCGGTGAGCTGGCTTACTGGCTGCAACTGCACCGTCTTTTTGAGCACTATCATATTCCATTTCCTGTACTGGTGCTCCGCAATTCTTTTTTATTGCTGGAAGAGCGGGAAGCGCTGCTGGCTGAAAAACTGCATATATCCGGCAGCAACTTTTTCCTGCCGGAAAATAAACTGCTGGAGCAAATGGTGATAGCACAGCAGGGAGAGGCTGTGCTGCTAAACGGTGAGCTGGCCCATATCAGCAACCTGTATGACGGGCTGGCGAAGCGTGCCGGTAATATTGATGCCACATTGGTAAAGCATGTGGCTGCCCTGAAAAAGAAATCAACAGACCGGCTGCAGCAACTGGAAAAGAAAATGATCAGGGCGGAAAAAAGAAAGCTGGCGGATCAGCGGCGGCAACTGCAAACCCTGCGGGCAAAAACATTTCCCGGAAATAATTTGCAGGAACGCACTGATAACATCGGCTATTATTATGCAAAGTATGGCGCTTCCTTTATACAGGAGCTGTACCGCCATAGCGCTGCGCTGGAGCAGCAGTTTACAATCATTTCACTGCTATGACCGGGATGAGCGGGGGCAGGCATCAACTGTTATTTTCTTTATCTTGTACCATCACCACCAACATAGTCTATATACTTACTTAATAACTATCTATGGTTTATCATGTGAAGAAAGCGGGATTTTTCCTCCTATTGTCATTATTTGCCGGCACTGGCTTTTCACGTCAGGCGCAGCCCGGCTGGCAGGAGGTGTTTACCCGCATCAACCAGGAAGTGCTGGCTCATTCCAGGGCCTACAGCACACTGAAAACTTCTACGCAAACAATCGGTCATCGTCTTACCGGATCGGTAAATGGAGCTAAGGCAGAGCAGTATGCTTTTGACCTGCTCAGGTCTTATGGCTTTGAAGATGTGCGCTTTCAGCCTTTTGAAGTGGAGAGTTGGAGCAGGGGTACCATTGAAGTAAAAGCCGGAGCAGATAAAAATAACCTTGCTGTTGTAAAATCAGTATCGCTGGCACACGCACCGGTAAAAGCTGATGTAACCGGTGAACTGGCAGATATGGGTAATGGCCTGGAAGCCGACTACCTGGCCACACCAGGAAAAGCAAAAGGAAAGATAGCGCTGGTATACCTGGGCATACTGCCGGGCACGGCACAGGGAGCAAAAAACCTGCATCGTTCAGAAAAAACAGCACTTGCTATTAAATACGGAGCCAGGGGCATTATTATAATTAATACTGTTGATGGTGGTGTATTGCTGACCGGTACAGCATCTGTTACAGGTAAGCTGATACCTATACCTGCTGTATGTATCGGCAAAGAAGATGGGCTGGCAATCAAAGCAAAGCTGGCCGGGGGGAAGCAGGTGGCTGCTATTAAGCTTACCAATTTTTCCGGCCTGATAAAAGCCCGAAATGTGATAGCCACGCTGCCGGGTAAATCCATAGCTGCCGAGAAGATTGTAGTGGGAGGCCATCTCGATAGCTGGGATCTGGCTACCGGTGCTATTGATAACGGTATTGGCTCTTTTTCGGTAATGGATATGGCCCGTACTTTCAAATCACTGGGCTTACAGCCTGCCCGTACCATAGAGTTTGTATTGTTTATGGGAGAAGAGCAGGGGCTGCTGGGATCAAAACATTATGTAGAAGCAGCCATTAAGGATAAATCCATCAACCAACTCCGCTTTATGCTGAACTATGATATGACAAACGATCCCAAAGGCTACGCTGCTACCACAGAAGATGTAAAGCAGCTTTTTCAATCTGCAGGGGCCATTGCCGCTCAACTGGATACTGCTTTTAAGAACAGTTTTCGCAGTGGCGCCGGTCTTCATAGCGATCATCAGCCTTTTATGCTGCAGGGAATACCTACCGGTGGTGCTGGCGGTGGCAGCCTGCCTAATAACTCCGGGCGGTGCTACCATGCCGACTGTGATGACTTTAACCTTGTTGATGAAAAAGGTATGCAGAATACAGTACGCTTTAATGCCATGCTGGCCTACGCCCTGGCCGATGTACCGCACCTGCCGGCCAGGAGGCTGAGTGATGAAGAGATAAAGTATATGATGATTAAGAACAACCTGAAAGAAGCCCTGCAGATAGCGGGCGACTGGCGATGGAAAGATTAAGATCGCTTACAGGCACAGGAAAGAGGGTGATAAAAAGAAAGTAAATTGTTTTCTGGATATGAATATAAACCAGGAGCTTTCCCGGCTAAAAGCCGGAATGCTTTATTCAGCCATGCTATTGCAATAAAAAAGGCTGCCATAATTGTGGCAACCCTATTTTTTGTGACCCGGATTGGATTCAAACCAATGACCTACTGCTTAGAAGGCAGTTGCTCTATTCAGCTGAGCTACCGGGTCATTTTTTACTGACAGGGCTGCAAAGATACCGTTTGCCCCTGGAATCAGGAAGAGGATTAGAACGTTTTTTTCCGGCCTTTCCTGCGCCGGGCTTACGATGCTTTTTTCACAACTCCTGTATATCTTCCCTTTAATGTGCTGCTCATTTTGTTTTTTCATTCATACATTTAAGGCTCTTTAAATCATCACAATTCAGACTGTTTATGAAATATCTCCTTTACCTGGTATTTATGCTGGCTGCTTTTGCCGGCCATGCTCAAAATCCAGCTCCGGCCAGGGCCAATTATGCGCTTGCAGCCCGGTTCACTCCCGCCAAAGTAAATAAGATGCTCTTCAGCACCAGCGTGGACCCGCACTGGCTGAAAAACGGTGACCGCTTCTGGTACACGTACGAAACCCGCGAAGGCAGGTACTGGTATATCGTGGATGCGGCCAGGAAAAGTAAAAGAGTAATGTTTGATAATGCGAAGCTGGCTGCAGAGATTACCCGTATCGTAAAAGACCCCTTTGATGCGCAGCACCTGCCCATACGCAACCTGAAATTTATCAAAGATGAAAATACCATACAGTTTGAAGTGCAAAGCTCGCAGGACGAAGTAAAAAAGGATACAGCCGCTGCTAAAAGAGATACGGCTTCCCGCAGGGGGGCAGGGGCTGCCGGTACAGCCGGGGCAAGGACAGAAAAAAAAGTGTTTTATTTTGAATACAACCTGCTCACCGGGGTGCTGACTGAATTGAAAGATTACGAAAAGCCAAAAGACCGGACAATGTGGGCGTCTTTTTCACCGGATAAAAAAGTAATCATTTACGCAAAGCAGCACAACCTGTACTGGATGGACAGCGCCAACTACCGCAAAGCGCAGATAAAAGAAGATGATAGCACCATCGTGGAGCACCAGCTTACCACAGATGGGATGGAAGACTACAGCTATGGCAGTGGCGGCGGAGAAAATAATGTGGATAAGGAAAAGAACAAGGATAAGCGGAAGCGTGCTTTTGTAATGTGGTCGCCGGATGGTAAGTATTTCGTGCTCACCCGCAGCGACAACCGCAAGGTAAAAGACCTTTGGGTAATCAATAATGTGGCAGAGCCGCGCCCCACGCTGGAAACATACAAGTACCAGATGCCGGGCGAAAAAGAAGCGCCGGTACGGGAAGTATATATATTCAATTTTGAAAACAAGACCAGCAAAAAGATAAAACTGTCCCGCTTCAAAGACCAGGAAGTGAGTGTATGGTCAAAACCACCGCTGCAAAAAGAAAGGGACGATGAAGACCGTGCTTCCATCTGGCATGGTACCAGCGATAAGTTTTACCTGACCCGTACCAGCCGCGACCTGAAGCGGATAGATGTATGCGTGGTAAATGCAGGCAGCGATACCGCCACCACACTCATAGAGGAGCGGCTGAACACGTATGTGGAAACAAGGCGCATCGGGCTGGTAAATGGCGGAAAGGAGCTGATACAATGGAGTGAAGCCGATGGCTGGGCGCATTTTAATTTGTATGATGAAAAGGGTAAACTGAAAAACCAGATTACCAGCGGGGCTTTTCACTGCGAGGATATAGAGGCGATTGATGAAAAGAACCGGGTGCTTTATTTTACTGCCAACGGGCGGGAAACAAATGAAGACCCGTACTACCTGCACCTGTACCGTATCAATTTTGATGGTTCAGGATTGCAGTTGCTGAATACAGGCAACTTTGACCATTCGGTCAGCATGGATGATAACAACCGCTATTTTGTAAATACATTTTCCCGTGTAAATAC
>DAOLFO010000196.1:0-6309 GCA_035326305.1 Chitinophagaceae bacterium | reverse complement strand
GGAATAATATTCAGCAAAGAGGCCCGCCGGGCCTCTCTGCTTTTTTTGATAAAATGTGTGAGTGGGTAAGCCCGGGTTTATTTATCTTCATCAGCAGGCAGCAGCCGGAAGGCTGCGCACCGCATGGTATCATTAAATTTATTGCTATGGCATCAGTTAAATTGCTCGACATCAGTACAAGGGCTCCTGAATCGGCAGATAAGGAGGACATTAAAAAAAAGACAAAAAAAATACTGGAGAAACTGGACGATCTCCAAAACCTGCTGTATGCAGAAAGCAGGCATGCTATATTAGTCATCCTGCAGGGAATGGATGCTTCCGGCAAAGACGGTGCCATCCGCAATGTGCTGGGTAATATGAATCCGCAGGGAGTGCAGGTGAAATCATTCAAGGCTCCTACGGAGGAAGAACTGTCACATGATTTCCTGTGGCGCATACACCGGCATACGCCGGCAAAAGGGATGATACAGGTATTCAACCGCTCACATTATGAAGATATACTTGTGACCCGCGTGCACCAGTGGTGTGATGATGAAACCGCCCGCAAAAGGATGAAGGCGATTAATGACTTTGAAGAGATGCTGCAGCAGCATAATAATACCCATATCCTGAAATTTTACCTGCACATATCTGAAAAAGAGCAGGAAGAGCGGCTGCAGGAGCGGCTGGAAAACCCGGCCAAAAAATGGAAGTACAATAAAAAGGATTTTGAAGAGGCCAAAAAATGGCCCCGCTACCGGGAAGTATATGAGGATTGCTTTAAACATTGCGATAAGCCCGCATGGACGATTGTGCCTGCCGATCAGAACTGGTACAAAGAGTATGTGATTGCGGCAGCGCTCTGCCATCTTTTAGAAGGGCTGAATATGAAATTTCCCGAAATAGAAAGCTGACCTGGTGTTTGGTAATATGGATTATCCTATCTTTCAATAGTCGAAACTCAAAACCAACACCTAAAAACAAAAATTATGGGAATGCTAAAGGAATTCAGGGAATTTGCCATGAAGGGCAATATCGTTGATCTGGCTGTAGCCGTTATTATCGGCGGCGCTTTCGGAAAAATAGTAACAGCATTGACCGAAACCATCATCATGCCGGTCATCAGCCTGCTGATGGGCAAGGGAGGGGTGCAGGAACTGTCCGTCACGATAGGCAATACCATTTTCCCGATAGGGGGATTCCTGCAGGCCGTCATTGATTTTGTCCTGGTGGCTTTTGTCCTGTTCCTGCTGGTGAAGGCCATGAATTCGTTAAAAAAGAAAGAGGTGGCTCCGCCTGCCGCCACACCGGAAGACGTTGCTTTGCTGCGGGAGATCAGGGACTTATTAAAGAAATAGCCCACAACCGTTTTTACCGTATTTTTGAAGCCCTTTTGGCCACCCGGCCAGGGGCTTTTTATATTTTTAGCTATGGCCAATACAGCAACATACCAGATAAAGCTGGCACAGTTTGAAGGACCGTTTGACCTGCTGCTTTTTTTTATCGAAAGGGACGAACTGGATATTTATAACATACCGATTACCCGCATCACGAATGATTTTCTTGACTACATCCATCAGCAGGAATCGCTGAACATTGAGCTGTCCAGTGAGTTTATCCTGTTTATATCCACGCTGATGCGCATCAAGGCAAAAATGCTCCTGCCGCGCAAGGAGCTGGATGCACAGGGCAATGAAATAGATCCCCGCCAGGAACTGGTCAATAAGATACTGGAGTATAAAAGATTTAAGGAAGCCTCTGCCCAGATGGCGGAGATGGAAGCGCTGCGCATGCTGATGGCAAAGCGGGGTAATATACAAAGGGAGCTGTCCAATATAGGCGAGGAAGCAAGCGAAGGAACGGAAATACAAAATATTACCCTCTTCAAGCTCATGAAAGCTTTTGAGCGGGTGATGCAAAAATATTCCGACCGGGTAAATAAGCCGGTGCATACCGTAGTACAGTATAACTATACCATGGAAGGTAGCCGCCAGCACATGCTGGAACAGGCGCAGGAGCAAAAGACGCTTTCATTTGAAAAAATCTTTGACAAAGCGGACAACCGGGTGCATGCCATTTTTCTTTTCCTTTCCCTGCTGGAGCTGGTGCAGCAAAAATTTTTGAAAATAATGGTGGGGGAGGGGATGAATAATTTCATCATTGAATACAATGATCCGGAAACAAGGCTGGCCGAACTGGCGGAAGAGGGAAAGACGGACGAAGCGGCCGGTGATGACGGCCATACGGAAGAAAATCAACATTCATAAACCTGATAAATCTGAAGCATTATGAAACGCTATGCAACTGCCAACTGGAAAGGATCCGGCAAAGAAGGAACTGGCACCAATACCACACAGTCCGGTGTACTGAGCAATACGCAATACTCTTATAAAAGTCGCTTTGAAGAAGGTATTGGCACCAACCCGGAAGAGCTGATAGCCGCCGCCCATGCAGGATGCTTTAGCATGAAGCTGAGCTTTGTATTAAACGCTGCCGGCTTTACTGCTGATAATATTGATACCAAATGCACCATTACGCTGGACAATGGCGCTATTACCGGGAGCCACCTGGAAGTAAAAGCGGCAGTACCGGGAATAGATGCAGCAAAATTTGCCGAAGCAGCAGCAGATGCAAAAGCAAACTGCCCAATCAGCAAGTTGCTGAACACCAGCATCACGATGGACGCCTCACTGGCTTAACGGAGCAGATCAGTATAATAATTAAGGGCCGCCTGATGCAAGGGCGGCCCTTATTGTTTTCATGGCGTCAGTTATTTACTCAAATACCCAGAGCAAAACAGGCTTGCCCGATTTATCAATAATTGGTTTCAGGTATTGCAAAAAGCCGGGCGATACCGTGGGGCAGCCATCGCTCTGGCATATATCATCGGCCACTGCGGTCTCCGGTACACAGTCATGGGAGTGAAGCACTACATACCGCTCAAAGGCTTTGTTATTGGTTTTATCCAGCCCGTGCAGCTTGTAGGCAAGGCCAAACCGGCCCTTGTAAGCATAGCCTGTTTTGTACCGGCCCAGTGAGGTGCAGCCGCTGCCCGGCGTGTTGCTGTAGCGGCGGCCTTCCAGCCAGGTTTCATTGCAGCGGCCATGCGTGACCAGCCCGCTGTTGATCACAGAGTCTTTTTTAAAATGATAAACAAACAGGCGGGGCTCACCCGAAGGCAGGCTCATATCTGCCAGGAAGCACACATCTGCATTCAATCCTTTTTCTTTCACATAGCTTTTGGCTTCAGCGGCTTTGTTTTTTACTTTGGTTAATGTGGCGGAAGATGTGCTGTGATGGATGGATGTCTGAGCAAAATGCATGGCTTTTGTACGCTGCCAGCGATCGGAAAGCATAAGCCAGGCAAGGCCCGTGATGCAGGCTGCGGCCAAACCCATATATAAGAAATGTATTTTCTTCATCTGGCAGAAGGTGGAAGCTATGATAGAAAAACTGCCGTTTTCCACAATTATTGCAAACGAAAAGATAAAAGTGCTTTATCACATTCCGGTTATTTCCTACCTTCCCCCTTACAGGTCATATCTACAACTAAACTACAATTTCATTATCATGAAGAAATTCCTATTGGCCGGGCTGCTGTTTTCCTTTCTGCTGGCCGGCGCCCAGGAAAAAAAAGATGCCAGGCCCATGCAATGGAAAGACATTGCTTCCTGGCGCTCTGTTCCTTCCTTTAACGTGAGCCTTTCCCCGGATGGCAGGTGGGTGGCGTATCCCCTGCTTACCCGTGAGGGAGATGGTGAGCTGATTATAAAAAAGCTAAAGGATACGCTGACAAGAAAGTACCCGGTTGGCGGTACCACTTTTGCCAACTTTGCTTTTTCTGAAGATGGAAAATGGATCGCTTTTAAGGAACTGTCAAAATACAGCGAAATAAAAGCAGCTGCCAAATCGCCGGGAAAGCAATTGTTTGAAAAGCTGGTTATCGTGGAGCTGGCTACCGGCAAAAAAACGGAGTATGAACGGGCCGGCTCTTTTGCTTTTAATGGAAAGCAGTCCACCCACCTTGCCGTATCTCTTGTAAAAGAAAGGGGCACTGCCAGGCCGGATGATCCGCGCAGCACTGATCTTTTGCTCATAGAGCTGGGCACAGGCAAAAGCCAGAACATTGGCAATGCCGGTGAGTTCTCTTTTAATAAATCCGGCGACTACCTGGCCTATACCATTGATGCCGCTAATAAAACCGGCAATGGCCTGTACCTGCTGCACTTGCCTGCCGGCCGTGTATCGGTGCTGGATAACGGGAAAGCTACCTATAAGTCAATAAGCTGGAATGAGGACGGAGATGCCTTTGCGCTGCTGCGGATGGAGAAGGATGAGAAATATAAAACCGAGAAAGGATCCGTAATAGGAGTAAAGAACATCAGCGCTGCGGCACCTGCCGTTACTGTGTATAACCCGGTAAATGATTCCCTGCACTTCCCTAAGTCTTATACGGTGAGCGGCAACCGCCGCCCTTATTGGGCAGACGACCGCAACCGGCTGTTTTTTGGTATAGCTCCGCTGGAGCTGGCAAAAAAAGAAGACAAAGCAGCCGATACATTAAAAGCTGCGAAAGAACCGGCGGCACAGGAAATGACCGAAAAGGAAAGGCTGGAAAAAATAAAAGCGGATACCAGCATTAAATCCTTAGCCGATTTGCGCAAGGCACTGGCAAAGCTGGACTCTGCCAAAACGAAACCGGCCGCTGCCCCGGCAAAAAATAATGCGGACAAGCCGGACATGACCATCTGGCACTGGCAGGACAAGCGCCTGCAAAGCCGCCAGCAGGTGCAGGAAATGATGGACAAAAATTTTTCGTACGTGGGTGTGTATGATGTGGCTGCAAAAAAAATCATGCAGGTAAATGACGGTACCCGGCGCAATGCTACCATCCTGCCTAAGCAGCGCTATGCAATAGTAACTGACGAGAGTGAATACGAGCTGGATATTAACCTGGACGGGCAAAGCTATACGGATGTTTATTTCGTTGATCTTTCTACAGGTCAGCAATGGCTGTTTGAGAAGAAGTTTTACCAGCCGTCGTTTACATCCCGCCCGCAGCCCTCACCCGATGGTACAAAATTTATATACGGCAAAGACGGGCACTATTATGTTTATGATATTGCTGCACGCAGTAGTGTGAATATTACCGAAAGCGCTCCTGTATCATTTGTCAACACAGATGATGATCATAATGTAATAAAGCCGCTGATGCCTGTGCTGGGCTGGACGAGCGACAGCAGGCAGTTGCTGGTACGTGACCTGTGGGATATATGGCTGCTGGCTGCCAACGGCAAGGAAGCCACTAACCTGACCCGCACCGGCCGCGATAGCCGTGTCCGCCATACCAGCCGCTATATGCTGGACTATGAGGAGAAAGGCATTGATACAAAGCAGCCGCTTTATGTACGGCTCTATGGCGAATGGACAAAGAAAAGCGGCATTGGCCGTATAGAAGCCGGTAAGAAAGGCTGGCAGCCGGGAGTAAATGTATTGCTGTGGGAAGATGCGCAGGTAGCTTCGCTGAGCAAGGCTAAAAATGCGCCGGTGTATATGTATGCCAAAGAAAAATTCAGTGATCCCACTACTTTTTATGTAGCTGATGAAAAGCTGGCTGCTGCAGAGCAGGCTACAAAAAATGCACCTGATCGTAATAAATATGCCTGGAGCCCCGGTGTGCGGCTGGTAAATTACGTATCGGATAAAGGGGATTCATTGCAGGGCGCTCTCTTCCTTCCTGCCGGTTATGAGCAGGGCAAAAAATATCCCACGGTTGTTTATTATTATGAAAAAATGTCGCAGACCCTGCATAGCTACAGCAATCCTGACTATCCCGGCGGGGCATGGAACCCGGCCATGTATACCAGCAATGGCTATGCGGTGTTTATGCCGGACATTGTATATAAGCTTGATGATCCGGGTATGAGCGCTGTGTGGTGCGTGCTGCCCGGTGTAAAGGCAGCTATTGCCACCGGTGTGGTGGATGAAAAAAATATCGGCATCCACGGGCATAGCTGGGGCGGGTACCAAACCTGCTTCCTTGCAACGCAAACGAATATGTTCAAAGCCGCTGCTGCCGGGGCAGCGCTTACTAACATGGTAAGCATGTATGACCTGATCTACTGGAATAGCGGCGGCGGTAACATGGCCATCTTTGAAGCATCGCAGGGAAGGTTCAGAGGCGGCCCGTGGGACAACTGGGACTCTTACCTGCGCAACTCTCCCGTATACCATGTGAAAAAAATGAACACTCCTTTATTGCTGCTGCATAATGACAAGGACGGTGCTGTTGACTTTACACAGGGGATCGAATTTTACAATGCGCTGCGC
>DAOLFO010000195.1:0-6325 GCA_035326305.1 Chitinophagaceae bacterium | reverse complement strand
CTCTGTAATAGCCGTTTTAGTATAAAAAGAAAAGCCCGGAGGCCGGGCCTTTCTTATATAGCATAGTTATTCTTCGATAGTGGTAGCGCCTTCTATCTCTGCCACAGTAGATGTGGCAGTAAGCGGCGTGGCAGTTAAGGTACGTGCAGATGTCCACCTGGCTGTGGAAATGTTGTAAGTGCCCCCCAGCCTGGTAAAGTTGGTGGCAGGAGGGAATGCCAGCTTTGTTGTATTAGAGCCCATATTATAAAAAGGCTGTTCTGCAAGTGTGGATGGGTTGATGATATCATAATAGTCTGTATTGGTAATGCGATAGCCACGCTCCGGCGGCCCCGCCGTATACAGGCTGCCTGCCCCACCGTAAAATATAACATCTATGGGCACAGATGCATCGGTAACATCGGTTATATCAAATACGGCTATGCCTGCCCCGTTCCCGCTATTGGCCAGCAGGTTGCTTGTATTTGTGCCAAACCCGTCACCGCTTTCTGAACCATACATTTTGCTAACCCAGAAAGAGGAGCTGATATCGGTTGACCCTGCACCCCAGATATTCTTGTTAGCACCTGCATAAAAATATTGCCCTTTCGATACACTGCCGCTGGTCATGTTGATTTTATAAGTACGCAGATTGCCGGTGGCCCATCCTGCAATGGGAAACCCGGTAGGGGTAGAGGCTCCTGCATTGTTGGTAGTAACTATTGCATATGGTGTTTCTGCAAAATTGATATCTTTCGTTGCCATCAGTTGTATATACTCATAATTAGCATCACCACCTGTGGGGTCAACGAGGTACCCGGTAATAATGATGTTAGCCACTTTTGGCGGCGTTGCGCTGAGTACGGTAATGTCTTCTTCTACCCTGGGCCAGAGCTTTGGCTCCTCACTGCCATTTGAGAAAATAATACCCGTAAAGTTGGACAGGAAGGGCAGTGTGAGGTTGGCAAATGTGGCGCCGGCTTCGGTATGTAAGATCAGGTTTCCAAACCCATCATTGATGATACGGTCTCCGGCATAGGTGCTGCCCGGCGGATAAGAAGGATCGAAGCCGACTTTGGCAATAGAGATCAGTGTGCTTTCATAATCCCGTGGAGCTGCAAGGACAGCATTGGCCTTTACTATAGGCACATCAATAGGATTACCGCTGGATACAAGTGTGATATCGCTTTTAGCAATACCGGTAAGCTGAAGTATCCCGTTTTTTTCTATAAGCATGGCTCCTTCTACGTGGATGATTACAGAATCTCCCGGTGCATACGTGGATGCATCAGGCCCCAGGTCTATGGCAATGCCGCGCAGGCGGGAAAGCCTGCGCTTATCCTGGATGATAAGCAGGCCGGCGGGCATATTACCCCCTGAGTGATCGGAGATAACGACGCCGGATACTTTATCTGATCCAAACATGTTGGACTTGCTCAGGGGTATATCTGTGCCTTTGTAAATATCCCGTATATCCAGGATGGAAATATAAGGACTGATCTCGCCACCCGGATAGTTACCTTCCTTTTTACAAGCCAGCCAGGTACCGGCCAGGGTCAGTAAAATCAATGAGCAGGTGATAAGCTTTTTCATTATACTAATTTTTATGAAGTGTGCTGTTCTGGTTTATTTATTCTCTTATGGTTTCTGCCACCAAACTTCTGTTGAGATTACATCGGGCCCCTGTACGGCAACAGCGGCTTTATAGTTGGTAGGATTGGTTGACTGAACATATACCGGGTAGGTCATCCGGGCAGGCATTACGCCGTTGTTGCGCAGCCCGTTTCCTTTTGGCAAAACCGGGTGCCCTGTTCTTCTGTATTCAAACCACTGCTGCATATCTGTCAGGAACAGCGCATAATATTTTTGTAAATGAATAGTCTCCATTTTTTCCTCTAATGTGGCATTGTCATCCCATGTGATGTCTGCAGCGGCGAGGTAGGTAGTAATAGGCACAGACCAGTTGGGCAGCCAGAGCCTGATGCTGCTTAATGCACCTTCGTTATAATGTGTTTCTGCCGGACTGCTGATCCATCCCTTGGCAGATGCTTCAGCCATGATAAATTTCAGTTCAGCATAATTCATCATCATACCTGCCAGCGGCTCCCGCATCAGGGTAGAGGTGGAAGTAGTGGAATAGAAATAGGATTTCTTCTGCGGATTGTCACCCGGGGCATAGCCGCTGGGCATTCCTTCAAAGGCGCCCATGTAGGGGGCGATAGCCCACCGGTTGATACCCCCGCTGCCCTGGCTGATGTCAATACGGGGATCACCCCATATCACCAGGTTGTCAATAAAGAAACTGGCAATACCGGGTGCACGAAAATCCTGTTCCCTGACATTAATATAGGGAGATACAAAAGGGGCCACACCCGTCCAGCGAAGAACAGCAGATTCATCGTTGTTGGCAAAGATGGGATATTTGGAAGGGCTCACTTCCAGTATCTCCTGTATTTTGGCAATGGCATCAGCAGCAACTTCTGATTTTCCAGATACACGGAGCAGCAGGCGCAGGTACAGCGAGTTGCCAAACTTTCTCCAGCGGGCAATATTACCATAGTATACCGGGTCGCTTTGCGGATCCACAGCAGGCAGGTTGCTGCCGCCCAGTAATGTATTGGCTTCTTCCAGCCTGGCAAAAATGCCGGCATATATATCTTTCTGCCGGTCAAAAGCGGGCTCTTTGATAGCTCCGTCTTCAGGCATGCCCCTGTTTGACTCACTGTAAGGCAGGTCGCCATAGGTATCGGTCAGTATGGAGTATATCCAGGATTGACAGATGATGGATATCCCTTTATAGCTGTTGCTTAAGGTCAGCGAATCGCTTGCTATTTTTTCAATGCCTTTAAAATTGGTAAGCTCTGAGTATAGCCCATTGTATAAATAGTCTGCCCAGTTTGCCCGGTAATCATAGCGGAATACCTTTCCTTCGGCATCGCTCATGTCTACGGTGACCTGCATCAGCTCATTATTAAAATTGCGGTTACGCATCATGTTATAAGTAACGGTGCTTACCAGCGCCGGGGCCAGTAACTGGTCAGGGCGGGCGCTGGTTGTCCGGTTAGGGTCGGTATTCATTTCCTCAAACCCCTTTGTGCAGGACGAAAGCAGTATGGCAAAGCCTATTGTTGCCAGTATTATTTGTTTGAATGTTTTTTTCATGACAGAAATATTTAGAATCCAACAACAAGGTTAAAGCCAATGGTACGGGTGGAAGGGAACTGCGCCACTTCAAAGCCCCTGATAATATCAGAGCCGCTGAGCGTGCCAAACTCCGGGTCAAACATTGGCCAGGGCGACCAGATAAAGAGATTACGTCCGTATACTCCTATCACGGCCTTTTGCAGCCCCAGTTTTTTGAGCAATGCCGGCTTAAAAGAATAGTCCAGCCTTGCTTCCCGAAACTTGATAAAGTCGGTAGAGTAGGTACTGCCTTCCGCATTATCTATACCCCAATGAGAGCGGTAATACTCATCAATGTCAGTTGCAATCGTTGTATTGGGAACGTATTTGCCGGTTGCATCCTGTACTACCCCGTTGCCTGTTATACCATTGTACCGGCCCGGCAAAGTGGAAGTGAGCTTGCCCTGCTCTGCCAGCTTATAGTGCATGAGCGAATGTCCCACAGCGCCCCACTGTGCATCAAACAAAAGATTTAACCGGAATTGGTTATAAGAAAATTCATTGGTAAAGCCAACCTTGCCTTTCGGTATCGTATTGCCTATATATACTACGTCTTCAGATATTCTGGCAAAGCCGGTTGTTGCATCATACACTATCTGGCCATCAGGAGATCTTACATATCCGCGGCCATACAGGTCGCCCATGCTGCCGCCTGTTTTAGCTACCAGTTGGCCGCCACCTACAGGGCCTGTTTGTAATACCACCGAGCTGTCGGCAAGCTGCAGGATTTCGTTTCTGTTCGTGGAGTAAACAATACCTGTATTCCAGCGGAAGCCCGATTGGGTTTTAACCGGGGTAAAGTTTACTGCAACTTCCAGCCCCTGGTTTCTTACCTTACCCAGGTTGATTACCTCACGGGTAAATCCCGAAGCACGGTCAATGATGCGTTCAAGTATCTGGTTCTTTGTATTGCCGGAGTAAACGGCAATATCAACAGCCAGGTTGTTGTTAAACATTTTCAGGTCTATACCTGCTTCATAAGAAATGGTGCGCAGCGGCTTCAGGTTCGGGTTAGCCAGCAAGGTAGGCGTTTGCAGGCCACCGTTGTAAAGTGAGCCTGCCGCATCAAAGTAATAGGCGGTACGGTACGGAATAGTGCTGCCGCTGCCTACCCCTGCCACCGAAAATCTTGCCTTTGCATAGTTGATATTTTCAGGCAGCTCCCATATATCTGACAGGATAGCGCTTACGTTTGCAGATGGATAAAAGAATCCGGTGTTTTCAGTACGGTCAGGAGTGGCCAGCGTGCTGGTCCAGTCCTGCCTGCCGGTAATATCAATGTAGTATTTATCCTGGTAAGATGCGGTGAGCATGGCATACAGGCTGTTAATGCCATAGCGGCTTTTAAACGGTATCGTCACAAGCGGGCCGGCAGCATTTGCCATTTTATATTCACCCGGTATCTTCAGTGAGTCGGCTCTTACTTCATCACGAATGAAACGGTTTCTCAAAGCGCTTCCTCCCACTGTAGCAGAAAAGCTAAAGTCGCTGTTAACTTTTTTCTGGTATTTTAAAAGAAAATCGCTGGTTACTTCCTGCGCAAAAATATTTTGTGTGCGGAAGCTCCCCTTCGGCATACGGGTGCCGGCATCATACGGTCTTTGCTGTGAGCGCTCTTCAAACGACATGTCCATGGAAGTGCGGAGCAGCAGGCTCAGATCTTTTGTAAAATTGTAAGTCGCCTGTACATTGCCGGTTATCATATGCCGGTTTGACTTATTCAGGAACTCATACGCAATGGCGTACGGGTTTTCGGGAAATGAGCTGAAGGGGAAAAATATTCTTCTTTGCTCCTGGCCCCTTACCCAGTATTCTTTCAGCCAGTCCAGGTCTGCATTTGGCTGCCAGAATATATACCAGTACATGATGGATTGGTTACCGTACCCGGCGCCGGGCAGGTTGTCGCTCCATTTATTGGTATAGTTTAGCTTGGATGCAATCTGTAATTTGTCATTCACTTTTGAGTTTACAGACATGGCAATCGTATTTCTTTTATAGCCCGTGTTCGGGGTGATCCAGTTATTATTTACATTGGTAAATGAAAACCGGGCGGTTGTTTTATCTGTACCCCCATCTATGCTGATGCTGTTTGTATAAGTATTGCCAGCTTCAAAATATTGATTTACCTTATCAGGATAAGCTATCCAGGGTGTTCTTTCCAGCCCCTGGGCCTGCCTGCCCGGGTCGTACTGAAAAAATGACTGGCCATTAAAACGGGGGCCATAAGCAGAGCTGGTGGCACTGGTGCTAGCGCCATCCGCAGAAGCGCCGAATGAATAATAGCTGTTGCCATCTAATCCCTGGCCGTATTCAAATTGCAGGTCGGGCCAGCGATTTACCGTTTCCCGGCCGTAGTTTGAATTTAATGTTACGCCCCATCCTTTTCTTTTGCTGCTTCCGGATTTGGTGGTGATGATAATGGCCCCGTTGGCCCCGCGTTCCCCGTAGAGAGCGGCTGCTCCCGGCCCTTTCAGCACGGTGACTGATTCTATGTCTTCCGGGTTGATATCATTCAGGCCACTTCCATAGTCTGCCGGCATATTATCACTGCCGGTACCATAGACGGATTCGCCGCCGATAGCATTTCTGCGTCCGCTGCTTTGGTTGATCACTACCCCGTCCACCACAATAAGGGCTTCGTTATCGCCGGTCAGGTTGTTTTCACCGCGCAGCACGATCTTGTTTGATCCTGATGGTCCGCCATTTGAACGGATCAGGTTCAGCCCTGCTACTTTACCAGACAATGCATCTGTCCAGTTGCCGGACAATGCGCTTGTGATTTGCTCTCCCTTTACAGTAGTGGTGGAGTAGCCGAGGGCCCTTTCCTCTCTTTTAATGCCCAGCGCAGTAACTATCACGCCTTCCAGCTCCCTGTTATCAGCAGCCAGGAAAAAGTTAATAACGGCAGAGCTGCCCACACGCTGTTCGGTAGTGACATAGCCTATGGCTGAAATGCTAAGGGTTTGCCCTTCTGTCACGGTAAGGCGATAAGTACCATCTTCACCGGTAGTAGTGCCATTTGTTGTTCCTTTTACCTGCACAGTGGCTTTCACTATGGGAGTGCTGCCCTCAGCGGCCCTTACTGTGCCGGTGATAGTCTTTTGCTGCGCCCGTGCAGGGCTTGCAGCCAATAGCAGGAGAAAGCCAAAGATGCAGCAGATGC
>DAOLFO010000194.1:0-6360 GCA_035326305.1 Chitinophagaceae bacterium | reverse complement strand
ATCATTTTGCAGGTAAAACAACCCTCCGTTGCTGGTGCCTATCCATACCCTGTTCTGCGCATCCATTGCCAGGCACTTTATCCAGCCGCCATAAGCAGCATCCGGCAGGTTAATGATTTTTTCTACTTTATTACCAATACGCAGCAGGAAATCACGGCCCGATGCCCATATATATCCATCAGCGGAAAGGATATCGTAAAAAATGCTGGATGATATGCCCGGCGTATTGCCTGCATGGATGACATAAAACTCTGCCCCGTCAAAACGAAAAAGGCCTTCTTCCGTGGCTCCCCATAAATAGCCTTTATCATCCTGCACGATATCGTATACCGTATTTTGCGGCAGGCCATTCTGGTTATTCCATGACCGGTATACCTGGTTGGTAAGCCCGGCGGACTGGAAGCCCTGTCGGGCATGCAAAAGCAACGAAGGCAAAAATGCCAGAAACAACAGAAGAGGAGCTGGCGATATTCTTTTCCCCCGCCCATTGTTTTCATAAAGGATACTCCTACTAATCAAAATGACCGGTTTAACTGCTACTATTAAAAACAGGCCGCGTCTTCAGCAAATACAGGACAGCTTGGGGCGCAGGCTGGTTTGGATGATTGCGGCAATTTAATAATGTTTATTCTGAAAACAACTCTTTCTATACATTGATTTCATTTTACAGCACCTGTTGTTGCTTCTTACTTTTATTATTTCTTTTCAACAGCCTGCACATTCGCAGGCCGCTCTTACTTGCGCAATACATTATCTTTGGCGTACTAATTTGCATTGATTATGCTCAAAATCGGGGTTTTTGGTGTAGGGCACCTGGGAAAATTTCACCTGAACAACTGGAAAGAAATAAAAGACGTGGAGATTGTCGGGTTTTACGACCCCGGCGATGAAGCTGCCCGTGAAGTGGCAGACAAATACCAGTTGCCCCGTTTTCTTGACCCAATGGAACTGATACAGGCTGTTGATGCCATTGACGTAGTGGCCCCCACTACTTTCCATTATGAATGGTGCGAAAAAGCGATAAAAAAAGGCAAACATGTATTTGTGGAAAAACCGCTTGCCAATACCATGGAAGAAGCCCGTGAGCTGGTAAAGCTGGCACAGGAATCGGGGATTAAATTCCAGGTGGGGCATGTGGAGCGTTTCAATCCTGCATTTCTTGCTATCAGGGATATGGCGCTGGCGCCGATGTTTATTGAAGTGCACCGCCTGGCGCAGTTTAATCCCAGGGGTACGGAAGTAAGTGTAATACTGGACCTGATGATACATGATATAGACATTATCCTCAGCATCGTAAAAAGCGATGTAAAAAATATTTCGGCAAGTGGCGTGGGCGTGATGACGGAAACCCCGGACATTGCCAACGTGCGGATTGAATTTAATAACGGCTGCGTGGCTAACCTTACATCCAGCCGCATCTCCATGAAGAAGATGAGAAAAATGCGCCTTTTCCAGAAGGACGCTTATATCGGGGTGGATTTCCTGAATAAAAAAACAGAAATCATCAAGCTCAAAGAATCGCATGATGATGGTGTTTTTTCTTTTGACATTGAAACAAACTCAGGTACCAAAACCATTGCCGTAGCCAACCCGCCGGTACCGGAAGTAAATGCCATCAAAGAAGAGCTGGAAGCTTTTAAAAATGCCATCCTTCACAATACCCGCCCGGTGGTGTCGGAAACAGACGGGCTGGCAGCCATGGATGTAGCGCACCAGATACTCAGCAAGATTGGCCATAATGTGATCCCGCACTGATGAAACAGAGCCGGAAGATATCCCTTGCGTGGTATGTTGCTGCCGATTACTGCACAGCAGTGGCAGTCTGGCTGGTTATTTATGCCTTACGCTCATACCTCATCACCGGCCAGTGGCAATGGCCGGCTACCACCTGGTCATGGATAAGCGCTGCCCTGCTGGTACCTGCCGGCTGGCTTTGCCTGTATGCCATTGCCGGCACTTATCACTCCCTGTACCGCAAATCAAGGCTGGAAGAGCTGAGCCGTACGTTTGCCTGTACGCTGGCAGGCAGCATCATTCTTTTTTTCCTGGCCATTATTGATGATGCAGCCCCCGGCCGCTCTTATTATCTTCTCGCTTTCCTGTTGCTGGTAGCGGTACATTTTATCATCACATTTGGCGCCAGGTGGCTTTTTTTAAACTATGTAAAAAGGCAACTGCTCCGGGGAAAAGTAATATTCAATACACTCATGGTAGGAGACGGGGACAATGCCCTGCATATTTACCGGCAAACGGAAAAGAAGCTGAAAGACGGCGGGTTTCACTATACGGGCTACCTGACTGCCAGCCCGGCCGGCGGTCAGCAGGGACTTGATATGCATATCCCCCGCCTGGGCCTGATAGATGAAATAGAGCAGGTCATCACCCGGCATGATATACACCTGGTGGTGCTGGCTACTGAAAAAAAAGAATACCCGCTGGTGGAAAACATAATCCGGCTGCTGGCTGAAAAAGATGTGCAAATCAAAATACAGCCGGATACGCTGGATATTTTATCAGGCTCTGTAAAAACCATCAATGTGCTCGGTGCCCCGCTGATAGATATCCGCATCAACCTGATGAGCGACTGGGAGCGAAATGTAAAACGGCTGATAGATATATTGCTGGCGCTTACCGGCATTATCTTCCTTTCTCCATTGATGATTTATGCAGCCATAAGGGTACGCCGCTCTTCTGCAGGGCCTGTCATCTTCCGCCAGGAAAGGGTCGGGTACAAAGGGCGGCCTTTTATCCTGTATAAATTTCGCTCGATGGTGGCCAATGCCGAACAGTATGGGCCTGCGCTTTCATCTGACCACGATCCGCGCATTACACCTTGGGGAAAGATCATGCGCAAGTGGCGCATTGATGAACTACCACAGCTCTGGAATATCCTGGCGGGAAATATGAGCCTGGTAGGGCCCAGGCCGGAACGGCGTCACTACATTGACCAGGTGCTGCAGGTGTTTCCCTATTACCGCTACCTGCTGTATGTAAAACCGGGACTCACCAGTTGGGGCATGGTACAGTTTGGCTATGCACAGAACGTGGATGAAATGATAGAGCGCAGCAAGTTTGACTTGCTTTATATCGAAAATATTTCTCTTGCGCTCGATTTTAAGATCATGATCCATACGCTCCGTATTATTTACCTGGGCAAAGGGAAGTAAGCCCTGTTTTATATCTGTTAATACTTGCCCGGAAATGGCAGAATGTTGTTTCTTTGACGTATGAAAAAAACAGCATTGTTCGCCGCTTTTATCACCGTTCTTGCCTGTCCTGTGATTGCGCAGCCGGGTAGCACCCCGCAGGAGCCTGCCTACAAGCGTTTTCCCACCACACCGCCGCTGCAACTGCTGCTGACTGACAGCGCTACCTGGTTTACCAAAAAAGATATTGCTGCCAAAAAGCCGGTATTCATCATGCTGTTCAGCCCCGACTGCGATCACTGCCAGCATGAAACGGAAGAGATCATCAAACGGATTGATGATTTAAAAAAGATCCAAATCATCATGTCCACCACGCAGCCATTTGAAAAGATGAAAAGTTTCTATGAGCATTACGGGCTTAGCCGTTTTTCCAATATTACGGTAGGTAAGGATGTCAACTACACGTTACCTGTTTTTTATGATGTGCGCACCCTGCCCTTCCTTGCTTTTTACAATAAAAAACAGGAGCTTATCACTGTCTTTGAAGGCACCATGCCTGTAGATAAAGTGCTGGAAACCCTGAACAAATAATCATTACGGGCTTTGCAACCGGAAGGGTTTTCTGCTACCTTTGCGCCGAAAATAATTTCACCACAAATAAATTAATCTTACATGAAAGTAACTGTAGTAGGAGCCGGTGCAGTGGGCGCTACCTGTGCCGATAATATTGCCCGGAAAGAAATATGTACCGAACTGGTGTTGCTTGATATCAAAGAAGGTGTGGCAGAAGGCAAGGCGCAGGATATGATGCAAACCGCCACCCTGCTGGGCTTTGACACTAAAATCACCGGCAGCACGAATGATTATGCAAAAACAGCCGGCAGTGATGTGGTGGTTATCACTTCCGGCCTGCCCCGCAAGCCGGGCATGACCCGTGAAGAGCTGATTGGCGTAAATGCCGGCATCGTAAAAAGCGTGTGTGAAAATGTGTTGAAACATTCCCCCAATGCCATCATCATTGTGATCAGCAACCCGATGGACACCATGACCTACCTGGCCCTGCAGTCTACCGGGCTCCCTAAAAACCGCATCATCGGTATGGGCGGTACGCTGGACAGCAGCCGCTTTAAATACCAGCTCAGCCAGCACCTGGGCTGCAGCCCTTCTGATCTGAATGCAGTGGTAGTAGGCGGCCATGGAGATACTACCATGATCCCGCTGATACGGCTGGCCACCTGGAACTCAGTGCCCGTTACCAATTTCCTGAATGAAGATCAGCAAAAACAAATTGTAGCCGATACTATGGTGGGCGGCGCCACACTTACAAAGCTGATCGGCACTTCTGCCTGGTATGCACCGGGAGCAGCAGGGGCGGCCCTGGTGGAAGCCATCCTGCGGGATGAGAAAAAGCTGTTTACCTGCTGCGTATCGCTGGATGGGGAGTACGGGCAGAAAGATATTTGCCTCGGCGTGCCGGTGATCATTGGTAAAAACGGCTGGGAAAAGATACTTGACTTCGGACTGAATGAAGCAGAGCAGACTGCATTTAACAAAAGCGCTGACGCAGTGCGCAGCATGAACGATGTGCTGAAAACGCTTTGATCATTTCCAGCAATAAAATAATAAAGCCGGCGCCCCGTAAGCGCCGGTTTTTTTATGCGCTCTTAGCCGTAACTTCAGCAGTATTTAAACCTTTTCTGTATGCGCCGTCTTTTCTTTTACCTGCTGGTGTTGCTTCATGGCCCTTCAGCTATTTCGCAGGTGAAGCTGCAGCCGGGATTTGATGCCAAAGAATATGCAGAGCTGCTCAGCCTTACATTTTTCAGCTCCAGCATAGCCGACTCTGTACAGCGGCTACATACCAAAGATCCTTACCGGATGGAGTACCGGTCGCCGGAGCTCGGTTTGCTAAACCGCTGGACACTCTACCTGCGTACCGATAATGTGGCAGTGATAGACCTGCGCGGCACGGTTAACAAGCCGGAGAGCTGGCTGGAAAATTTTTATGCCGCTGCTATTGATGCCACCGGCTCATTGCAGATTACAGACAGCGCTGCTTTTTCCTACCAGTTGTCTGAAAACCCAAGAGCGCAGGTACATGCCGGCTGGACACTCGGCCTGGCCCATCTTGCACCGGATATCCGCAGCCGGATCAATGAATACCATGCTGCTAAAAAAGTGACCCAGTTCCTCATCTTCGGGCACAGCCAGGGCGGAGCACTGGCTTACCTGCTCCGCTCCTGGCTGCATTATGAGCAGCAGAAAAATAATATCCCCGCAGATGTTGTTTTTAAAACGTATTGCAGCGCAGCTCCCAAACCGGGCAATCTTTATTATGCCTACGATTTTGACTACATCACCCGCGGGGGATGGGCCCATACGGTGGTAAACGCAGCAGACTGGGTGCCGGAAACCCCTTTTTCCATACAAACGCTGAAGGACTTTAATATCAGCAACCCGCTCACCAATGCTAAAGCCACCATCCGCAAGCAAAAGTTTTTTATGCGGCTGGCGCTCAATTCCATTTATAACAAGCTCGACCGGTCCACCCGCAAGGCACAGCGCCGTTTTGAAAAATATCTCGGCCGGATGATCTACAAGCCTATACGCCGTACACTGCCGCAGTTCAGGCAACCGGATTATGCACCGGGCAACAACTTTATGAGGGCGGGCATACCTGTTATATTAATGCCTGATGAAGCTTATATGAAAGATTTTCCGGACAGTCCGGCCACTTCTTTCATCCATCACACGTACAAGTCTTATGCGGCTTTGCTGGAACGTATTTACCAGGCAGGCAGCAGACCATAGGCTACAGACCACGGTCCTTGGGCTATCAGCTATGACCCTTGACCTGTCACCTGCCACTGATTTTTGTCGCTGGTATTTACCTTATCTTCGCACCTTAATGAAACTACTCATTAAACAGGCCCGGATAGCAGATCCGGCTTCTCCATACAACGGGCAGGTAGCAGATATCCTCATCACCAATGGCCGTATTGCCAGCATTGCTCCCGCCATTACAGAACAAGCAGATAAAGAGCTGGATATACCCGGTCTCCATGTATCGCCAGGCTGGGCCGATGTATTTGCACATTTTGCAGACCCCGGCTATGAATACAAGGAAACGCTGGAAACAGGCGCAGCAGCCGCAGCAGCAGGCGGCTTTACCGATGTGCTCATCATACCCAATACCAATCCCTGCATACACAAC
>DAOLFO010000193.1:0-6364 GCA_035326305.1 Chitinophagaceae bacterium | reverse complement strand
AGCTGAAATTTTACCTCCGATTTACGGTTTCCCCTTATCTCATCATTCCCGGAGCCTATAGTCATCTGGTTGTAAAAAATGGACTGTGCCCACCTGAGCCAGCAGGTGATGCCCTTGCTCAACCGGTAGCTGAGCAGGCAATAATAGCGGAACCCCCTGCCAAAAAATGCAGGGATGCTGTAGCTGTAAAGCACATCGTTTTCATACACATATATTCTTGACTGATAGCTGTCTGTATCAAAAAACTGGGGCCGCAGCGTTATACTATACAGCTTATCCCGTCTATTATATATTATATCTGCATAAACCAGGTACCCGTATTCTGTAAAGGCATTAAGTGTTTTCACTGATACCGCCTCTGCCCTCCCTCTTACAACGATATCTGCATTTACCCGGCTGCTCATGTGTATCCTTATATTTTGACGTAGCTGTTCCTGCAATACAGGCAGGGGTGCTTCGCCTGGCCGGTTGGCATCTTTAGCTTCATGGCGAAAGCGCATATATAATTCTGTTTCCCGGGCAGGCGTATAGGTAAGTTGTACCTGGTAATCCCTGCTGTAGGAAGGAGCGCTGACCAGGTATTTCAGCCAGGGAAAATGACAGATATCAGTATAAGCCTGTATGCGGAAAGAAGCCGATGGTCGTATGTGCAAACCAGTATATATGCCCCGCTCATTAGCAGGCATGCTGTTTTCTGTAAATGCGTTGCCCTGCAAAGCCTGGTACCCCGGCGAAATATTCCTGTAGAATAAAGAGAAGTCTGCTTTTTTTCCCGCTCCTGCCAGCAGGCCCGTTACCAGGGCCTTATCGCCCCTGCCTGTCATGGCAAATTCTCCAAATAAATGCAGGTTCCGGAAAGTATAGCTGTAGTCAATGCTATGATTTTGCCATTTGTCACCGCTTATAGCATAAAGGTTATAGAGCTCTGGTCTTTTATGTATTGGCTTATCAAACCGGTATAGCACACTGTTGACACCAACACTCCAGTTTACCGTCTTATATCTTATACTCCCTCCTGCGGCAATTTGCCTGAGTATATTCCGGTCTTCCTGTTCAGCAAGGGTACGGTGATAACCGCTCGTTTTTATAGAAGTAACATACTCATCACCGGTCGCATCCATGGCTGTACTTGCGCTCAGCCGCCGCTGTGAAGCAAATACGGTCAGCTCTGTTTTTCCTTTCCCAATCGTCATACCAACACCTCTTTGAAAATTGTACTCCCCGGCAGCGCTATACGGCCGCAGCACAGCCGACTGGCGTTTAATACCGCTGATATCAGCGCTTTTTCCAAATGCAAGCGACTGCCAGATCACCAGCCCCTGTCCCATGTTCACTGTAAAATCACCCAGCGCCAATGCTTTTATAATGCCCAGCCTGCGAATAAAGACATGAGCAGAATAAAAATCAAATCCCGGCTTTACAGGTGATTTAAAAAAAGGCTCCCCGGCATCTTTGTCTGCCAGCAGGCCCCACTGCAAATTATTTTTATGCTGGTAGCGGTAGCGAAAAAAATAACGCTGCGGAGTACCCGTATAGGCAGGCGCTCCGTTATCTGTGCTGTATCCTTTTGCTTTTTCCAGCACCTGGGCATAGCGGAAAAGAAGCTGGTGAGCCCCTTCTTTTAACCGGCCTGCCAGCTCTTTGCTTACTGGCTGTGCCGTTGCCACTGATATATAAGGCATCAGCTTCCTGATGGTATGCACATCCCAGTGCGGGATAGCCTGCAGCTCATACAGGTCAATAATATTGCCCGTCAGCCGGCGGTACCGGAGAAAATGGCTGATTTGTAAAGGCGTAAGCATACGCAGTTGCTGCAAGTCTTCTTCATCTGCTTCGTTCAGGCGGAGCGGGCGGCGGCGAAACTGCTCTAACTGCTGCACATAGCTGTCATCTTCCATTTCACCTTCAGTTATTGCTGCTATATTTTCCAGTTGCTGCTCCAGCACCGGCGGAGGAACATCCTGAGCAGGAAGCGCATAAGACAACAAACAAAGCGCTGCAATAAAAAGAAATGTCTTTGCCTGTATCATTCCTTTTTATTTTTTCCTGAAAAAATAAAAAGCACTCCGGGTGTAATGCCTAACTGCAAATGATAGGAAGCAGCCGCTTCTATACGCAATGACTGATACTGAAATCCTGCACCCATCCAGAATAGCGCCGGCGATGACTGGCAGCCGGCCTTCACCATCACCTGCGGAATGATCCTGTACTGCATACATGCCATCACATCCGCCGGCAGGCTTTCCTCTTTTCTTAAAAAAGCAGCAACATATACTTTCTCCGAAGCATCGTAACCGATACCGGCAGCATACACGGCAGGCAGCTTTTCAGCACCGCCTTCTCCAAACCGCCCGCCGGCAGGATTACTGATATGAAAGCCGGCTTCCAGTTGCTCCGTAAGGCGCAATGCCATACCCGCTTCCGCAGTAACAGCAGCAGCACTGCCATAACCGGCAATCGCTATGCTGTGATAATTAAACTGTGCGCCCACCGCTATCTTTTCTCCCAGCTCTCTTCCATAAGCAAGGCCAGCCTGCAACTGGTTCATTCCTTCCTTTCCCTGCTTTATTACCGACAGGCCAAACCCGCCGCCAAATGCAGGAACCGTTCCTGCAAACGAATACGAGGAAAGTTCATCCAGCAAAAATTTTCTTTCTCCATACAAGCCAGCAGCAAAATGGCGGGTTTTGCCCAGGGCAGCCGGGTTGGCGGAAAATGAAAACACATCGGATTGATGGCGGCTGTAAGCGCCGGTGCCGGAATAAGACCTGAGCAGGGGGATGCCGGCCTGGCGGCCAAAACTGAAGATGCTCCACTGGCCTGCCAGCAGGAGCAGCATGGTGCTTTTCTTTATCAAGGGGTTAGCTTTAGGAGCAGGAAGATAATGCATTTTCCCATATCCTGTTTTTTGGTACAGCAAATGCGGGATAGTACCTTCGCCGCATGAAAATACTGGACGGTAAATTAGCCTCCCAGGCTATCCGCGATGAGCTGAAAATTGATGTAGCCCAGCGGGCAAATGAAGGCAAAAAAATCCCCCACTTAGCAGCAATACTGGTAGGCAACAACGGCGCCAGTGAAACCTATGTGGCGGCCAAGGTAAAAGCCTGCGGGGATACCGGCTTTAAGTCCACACTGATACGGCTGGAGGAGGAAGTATCGGAATTTAAACTGCTGGAAGTAATTGAAGAGTTGAATACCGACCCTGATATTGACGGCATACTGGTACAGTTGCCTTTGCCCAAAAATATAGATGCAAAAAACATTATCAACGCCATACACCCGGATAAAGATGTAGATGGCTTTCACCCGGTAAGCATCGGGAGAATGGTGGAAGGGCTGCCCACCTTTGTGCCAGCCACACCGTATGGTATTATGCTGTTGCTGGAGCATTACAAGGTTGCAACAAAAGGGCTGCACGCCGTAGTGATTGGCCGCAGCAACATAGTAGGCCGGCCGATGAGCATCTTACTGAGCGGCAATACAAACCCGGGCAACTGCACCGTAACGATTTGCCACTCCCACACAAAAAACCTGGAAGAAATCTGCCTGCAGGGTGATATTGTAGTAGCTGCTATAGGCATACCCGGATTTGTAAAAGCAGGTATGGTAAAGGATGGTGCCGTAGTGGTGGACGTGGGCATTACCCGTGTGCCTGACAGTTCTAAAAAATCCGGCTTCCGGCTCAAAGGCGATGTGGAGTTTGACACCGTGGCGCCAAAAGCGTCCTGGATTACCCCGGTACCGGGTGGCGTAGGCCCGATGACCATTGCCGCTCTGTTAAAAAATACATTCCGTGCCTGCACGATGAAAAATGAATAACGCCGCACCTGATATCAGCACCACGCTTACCGGCAATGCGGCAGACAAATTGCCGGTAATGGAGCATTTCTACACCCTGCAGGGAGAAGGATATTACCAGGGCAGGGCCGCCTATTTTATCCGGCTGGGTGGCTGCGATGTGGGTTGTGTATGGTGCGACGTAAAAGAAAGCTGGGACGCCTCCGTTCATCCGCAGTACTCCGTGGAAGAACTGGTGGAGGCAGTAAAAAAAACACCTTCGGGAATAGCTGTTATCACGGGCGGTGAGCCATTGCTTCACCAACTTGATGAATTAACGGCCGCTCTTCATGCGGCAGGCGTGCAAACCAATATTGAAACTTCCGGTTCTTCCCCGCTGAGTGGCACCTGGGACTGGATATGCCTTTCGCCAAAAAAATTTAAAGCCCCGCTCCCCGAAGTAATAAAAGTGGCAAACGAGCTGAAAGTAATTATCTACAACAAATCTGATTTTACCTGGGGTGAAAAATTTGCTACGCAGGTACCCGCTGACTGCAAGCTGTACCTGCAGCCGGAATGGAGCAAAGCGGATACCATGACCCCGCTCATCGTTGACTATATCAAAGCGCACCCCCGCTGGGAGCTCAGCCTGCAAATACATAAGTATATCAATGTGCCTTAGCGTATAAAATCCCGCTCCCCTGACAGGAAATAAATCAACCACCGCCCTGCAGGCAGGTTACAAAAGAAAGCAGCAGCCAGAGGGAATAAAAACAAAGCAGATTCGTTACTGAAAAATGAAGAAGCCCCTGCTATATATCATCAGCTTTCTGTTACTCCTCACCGCTGTACCGGGCTTTGTATATGCACAGCCCTATGACCCCGCCAGGATCAATAAAAAAACAGTGGCTGTTTATGACGATGCCATCAGCAAGGCCCGCGCAGGCAATCTTGCCGAAGCAGCAAAACTGTTAGAGCAGGCCATACAATCAGAACCGGGCTATGTAGATGCCTACCTGTCGCTGGCCGGTGTGTACAGTGAGCAAAAGCAACCGGAAAAAAGCATACAGTATTACGAAGCAGCATTTTTAAAAGACAGCAACTATACGCTGGACTATAAGCTCCCCTACTCCATCAGCCTGGCAACCACTGGCCGGTTTGAAGAAGCGCTGAAAGCTATCAATGAGCTGCTGGATAAAAAGCCGCCAAAAAATGAAAAATCGCTGAAAGCTGCGCAATACCGGCAGCGCTGCTATGCTTTTGCCGTAAGCTATGCGCAAAAAAATACCGGTCACAATGCTTATGTATTTGCTCCGCAAAATGCCGGGCCGGCGATTAACAGCAAAGAGCTGGAGTATTTTCCCTCACTGACCATTGATGGCAGTGAAATGATATTTACACGCAGGGTAAACCATGCCAACGAAGATTTTTTTATCAGCAAAAAAGAAAACGGCGAATGGACACCGGCAGCACCTATGAAAGGAGTGAATACACCCCTCAACGAAGCATCGCAAAACATATCTCCTGATGGCGAATGGCTGGTCTTTACCGGTTGTAACCGGCCGGATGGTTTTGGCAGCTGCGATATCTATATTGCTTACCGGGAAAAAGATGGCTGGAGCGAAGCCATGAACCTGGGCGGCACTATCAATACCGACCAGTGGGAATCACAGCCCTGCCTGTCGCCGGATAAAAAAGCGTTATACTTTGCCAGCACCCGCTTTGGCGGCTATGGCGGCAGCGATATCTATGTATCCTACCTGCAGGATAATGGCAGGTGGGGCACGCCTCAAAATCTTGGGCCGGGCATCAACACCCCTGGCGATGAGCAATGCCCCTTCATCCATGCCGATAACCAAACGCTTTATTTTACGTCCGACCACTGGCCGGGCTATGGCGATGCAGATCTTTTTTATACCAGGAAAGGGCCCGGCGGCGACTGGAGCCAGCCCGTCAATCTTGGTTATCCTATCAACACTATCGGTAAAGAAGGTACCCTGTACATTACTCCCGATGGCAAAACCGCTTATTACTCCAGCGACAAAAACGACAGCTATGGCGGGCTGGATATTTTTTCTTTTGAAATGCGGGAAGATATCCGGCCGCTTAAAACACTCTGGGTAAAAGGCCGGGTATTTGATAAAAAAACAAGCCGTGGCCTGCCATCTGAAGTAGAGCTGGCCGACCTCACCACAGGCAAAAAAGTAAGCAACATACAAACAGATGAGCAGGGACATTTCTTCATCACATTGCCCGTAGGCAAAGATTATAGCTTTAATGTAAGCCGCAGCGGTTATTTATTTTATTCTGATAATTTTTTGCTGGCGCAGTCTGCACCGGACTCCACTTACACAAAAGAAATCCCCCTGCAGCCAATAGAAGCCAATGCGTCCATTATCCTGAAAAATATTTTCTTTGATGTAAACCTGTTTGATCTGCAGCCTGCATCCCGGTCAGAGCTGGACAAAGTAGTACGCTTCCTGAAAGATAACCCCGCTGTAAAAATTGAGATAAGCGGTCATACAGACAATACCGGGAAAGAAACGGACAACCTTACCTTAAGCAACAACCGGGCAAAAGCCGT
>DAOLFO010000192.1:0-6413 GCA_035326305.1 Chitinophagaceae bacterium | reverse complement strand
GGTACATTGATCTGCTTCAGGATATCCTCCACCACATCCTCCACATTTACATTTTCCGCCTCTGCCTCATACGTCAGCCCGATACGGTGCCGCAATACATCCTGGGCAATGCTCCGTACATCTTCCGGTATTACAAATCCTCTTTTATTTAAAAACGCCTGCGCCTTGGCTGCCAGCGCCAGGTTGATGCTGGCCCGTGGTGAGCCGCCATAGGAAATCAGCGGCCGCAGCCGATCCAGCTCATATTTTTCCGGTGTGCGGGTGGCAAATACGATATCAAGTATGTATTGCTCTATCTTTTCGTCCATGTATATCTGCCGGGTGAGGTCTTTCGCATTGAGCACTTCCTGTACGGATACCACCTGCTTCACTGGTGCGGCAGCACCGCCCTGCACATTCTGCCGGATGATGAGCTGCTCCTCATGCATTTTAGGATACCCTACAATGACCTTCATGATAAACCTGTCCACCTGCGCTTCAGGCAGCGGGTAGGTGCCTTCCTGCTCCAGCGGGTTTTGCGTAGCAAGTACAAGAAACGGCTCTTCCAGTTTATAGGTGCTGTCGCCAATCGTTACCTGGCGCTCCTGCATGGCTTCCAGTAATGCTGATTGCACTTTTGCAGGCGCCCTGTTTATTTCATCTGCCAGTATAAAATTGGCAAAGATGGGACCCTTGCGCACTATAAATTCATTTTTCTGCTGGTTGTAAATAAGCGTGCCGATCACATCTGCAGGCAGCAGGTCGGGAGTAAACTGTATACGGCTGAATTTTGCATGAATGGCCTGGGAAAGTGATTTGATGGTCAGGGTTTTGGCCAGTCCAGGCACTCCTTCCAGCAGCACATGCCCGTTGCTCAGCAGCCCAATCAGCAGCCGGTCCAGCATATGGCTCTGCCCTACTATTACGTGCCCTACTTCTTCCCTTAATTTGTCAGTAAACTGGCCTGCATAGGCAATACGCTCATTGAGCTGGCGGATATCATCAGCGGTTTTCAGCATTGGCTTGATTTATGGTGTCACAAAATACGAATTCATTGAAAGCAAATAATTTGCCGGGATTGTGTAAAAAGGGAAATACCTGTTTTTTTCTGGTATTTATACCAGTTGCCGGCTTTTAAACGTTATTTCACTTACCTGTTATTTCTTATTTTATGAAAAAAATTGTTTCTTACCTGTTTACCGCTATGGCTGTTGCCCTGGTATTCGCCGCCTGCAAAAAAGATAAAGGCGAAGAAGAACCCGGCGAAACAAAAACACAGTTGCTGACAAAAAGCACCTGGAAATTTGATAAAGCCACTGCCTCCGGCATGGGAGATGTTTCATCAGAAATTGATGAATGCATCACAGATAACCTGCTCACTTTTACTTCCACAGTGGAGAATGCAGGCGCCGGTGTGATAGATGAAGGAGACACTAAGTGCAGTGAATCGAACCCGCAAACCATTATTTTCACCTGGACACTGGAAAACGGTGGCAATACGCTGATTTCCTCAGAGCCATTTTTTACCGACGGCTCTACAGAGTTTACGGTGATTACACTGAATGCGACCAGCTTAGTTGTATCGCAGGAAATGACATTTGGCCCATTAACCACTACCGTCACCGTCCATTTTAAGCATTAAGCACCTCATCGTATCAGGACAAATATTTGCCTACAATCGGCACACGCCGCCCTATGCCAAATGCTTTGGTGCTGACGCGGATGATAGGGCAAAACTGGTTGCGTTTATATTCATTCGTATTCACCAGCTTCAGCACCCGGTCTGTCAGCGCCCGGTCAAAACCGGCAGCCACTATTTCCTTCGGCCCCTGCCTTCTTTCAATATACTCAAACAGTACCCGGTCAAGCACTTCATATTCCGGCAGGCTGTCACTGTCTTTTTGCCCGGGCCGCAGTTCGGCTGACGGGGCTTTGGTAAGAATATGCACCGGGATAATTTCTTTTTCCCGGTTGATCAACCGGCTCAGCGCATATACCTGCGTCTTGTATACATCGCCCAGCACACCCAGCCCGCCGGCCATATCACCGTACAGGGTACCATAGCCGGTAGCCAGCTCGCTTTTATTAGAAGTGTTGAGGAGAATATATCCAAACTTATTAGCTATTGCCATCAGCAGGTTTCCCCTGGTGCGGCTTTGTATATTTTCTTCGGCTACGCCAAATGGCAGGTTTTGAAAAACAGGCTGCAGCTCTGTGAGGAAGCTTTCATAAATATTTTTTACAGGAATAATATCGTATGCATTGCCCAGGTTTTTGCTCAGTTGCTCTGCATCTGCCACCGAATGGCCGGATGAAAACTGCGAAGGCATCAGGATGGCCCGCACATTTTCTTTACCCAATGCTGCTACTGCCAGCGCCTGTACCAATGCGCTGTCTATACCGCCGGAAGCGCCCAGTATGGCTTTGGTAAAGCCCATTTTGGCAAAGTAGTCCCGGATACCCAGCACCAGCGCATGGTATATCTCCTCTATGTTTTTTTCTCCCGTGAGGTAAGCAATGGTATCCTCTCCTGTACCAACATCCATTGCAGAAAAAAAGATTTTTTCCTGGTGTACGGAGTCATCCGGCTGCAAATGGCAAAGCCCTTCTATGTCCACCACGGCATAGTCCTCCTCAAAATATTTCAGCTCCTTTACCGGGCGCCCGGCACTATCATATACCAGGCTGCCGCCGTCAAAAACGATCTCTGTCTGCGAACCCACCGCATTGCAATAGACCATCGGCAGCTTGTATTTGAGCGTATGCGCTTTTACAATGCTGTTGCGTACAATATCCTGCGCATAATTGTAGGGAGAGGCGGAAAGGTTGATCATCACATCCGGTTGCTGCGGCATCAATTGCTCCATTGGCGTTATACGGTACAGCGGGTTATCGCCCATATTCCAGATATCTTCGCAAATAGTGATGGCAAGGCGCTTCCCTTTGAAAGGGATTACCTGCCACTCGAAAGCGGGTTCGAAATAGCGGTATTCATCAAAAATATCGTAGTTGGGCAGCAGGGTTTTATGCACTACCGCCTGCACTTTTTTTTCATACAATAAATATGCTGCGTTGAAAAGGTCTTTGCCGGCCGGCCGCGGGTTGCGGGCCGGGGCTCCTATCAGCACACCAATGGTATCTGCCTGCCGGGCAATCTGCTCCACGGCCGTTTCGCATTTGCGGATAAAGTCATCAAACTCCAGGAAGTCGCGGGGCGGGTAGCCGCATACCGACAGCTCGGAAAAAACAACCAGGCCGGCCCCCTGCGCTTTGGCCCAGGCGATGCCTTCGATAATCTTACGGGTATTTTCCTCAAAATTGCCAATATGATAGTTCTGCTGTGCTACTGCTATTTTCATACAATCAAAGTTAAAGCAATGGTCTGCGAAAGATAAATCAGGGCGGTATCTTATTTTCGCCACGCAACATTTTTAACCCACCATCGTTTTCAGCACTATGAAAAAAATGGCTGTATGGCTGCTGGCCGCCACCACGCTGCTGGCCTGCAACAATAAGGATAATAAACCGGATACATCGGGCATTAAAGTAGACCTGCAGTTTAAACGGTTTGACCAGGATTTTTTTTCGCTCGATACCAATAACCTGCAGCAGGGGCTTGCCGCCCTTTCCGGGCAGTACCCGGAGCTTACCGGCATCTTTTTGCAAAACATACTTGGCGCTGAGCCCTATGCTGCCGCAGAAAACAGCCGGCTCTACCTGCGGATGAGCGCCGCCATCCGGGATACCATCAATGACGTATTTAAAAGCACAGCAGAGCTGGAAAAAGATTTTACCGCTGCTTTTAAAATAGTGAAATACTATTTCCCGGATTATAAAGTGCCGGCCATCTATACAGTAGCCGGCCCTATGGATGCGCTGGCACAGGGCGCATATGGCCCGGAGCCTAATTTTCTACGGCCTGATTTTGCCGGCATCAGCCTTCAGTTTTATCTCGGCCGGGATTTTTCGATTTACCATGATGAGTATTTTGTCAACAATGTAGTGCCGCTGTACCGCAGCCGCCGTTTTTCAAAAGAATATATTGTGCCGGATGTAATGAAGCTGGTAGCCGAAAATCTTTTCCCCGACAACAGCAAAGCCCGGCCGCTGATAGAGCAGATGATAGAGCGGGGGAAGCAATGGTGGCTGCTGGATAAGTTTTTGCCGGATACACATGATTCGCTGAAGACTGGCTATACCACCCGGCAGCTCACCTGGTGCAGGGAAAATGAAGGGCTGATATGGGCGCATATCGTAAAAACAGAGAACCTGTATGCCACAGATCCCTTCACACTCCAAAATTATTTGGGCGAAGCCCCGTTTACCCAGGGCTTTTCGCAGGAGTTTTCTCCCGGTAATCTTGGTAGCTGGATAGGCTGGCAAATTGTAAAAAAATATGCTGATAAAAACAGCAGTTCTGCCGTAAAAGAAATTATGGAAGCAGCCCCGGGCCATATACTGGAAGCGGCTAAATACAAGCCCAAATAATACTATGACATAATAAAGCCGTTATTGCCTGCCGTTTTCCTTATATTGTGCTAAGTAGCTTAAACAAACCTGTAATCAGCGGCATGAAGATACTGACCACCCTTACTGATCCGGTATACGTTCCCAAAGAGATAAACTGGTACGACAGAATCTTGCTCCACTTCATCAATGACAAGAGGGATCTGCCTTTTGCTTACCTGCTAACCCATATACATTTAACGGTGCTGCCTGCTGCCATTGTGCTTTTTACGCCGCTGCTGCAGGGCATATGGTGGTGGGTGCTGGCCGTTCCTTATTTTTATTTATCTCAGTTGTATTTCAAAGGCCGCTTTGGCCTTATGTTTCACTGTATATGCCACCGCAAACTGTTTAAGAAGCCATACCAGTGGCTGCACAGCTACATCACCTGGATCATCTGCCCGCTATTTGGTCATGCGCCGGAAGGGTATTTCAGCCATCACATGGGTATGCACCACGTAGAGAATAATATGGAAGACGATACCAGCAGCACCATGGCATACCAGCGGGATAGCGCAAGGGCTTTTCTTTCCTATTTCTTCAAATTTTTACTGGTAGGTGTAAAAAATACTATTCTTTATCTCTATTACCGCAAGCGGAAGAAACTGTACACCCGCCTTACACTGGGAGAATATATCTACATCGCTTTTTGCATCGGCATGTGCTTTGTCAATCTGAAAGCCACGCTGGTGGTGTTCATCGTTCCCCTGCTGTTTGCCCGCCTGGTGATGATGCTGGGCAACTGGGCGCAGCATTCTTTTATTGATCAGCACGAACCGGACAACCTGTATAAAAGCTCTATCAACTGCATCAATACTGTATACAACAAAACCTGCTGGAACGATGGCTACCACATTATCCATCACCTGCGGCCGGGCATGCACTATACGGATATGCCCGGTGAGTTTTTAAAGCGCAAGGATGAGTTTGCTAAAAACAAAGCTATTGTATTTGACGGCATCCATTACCTGCATGTATTTTTTTACCTGCTTACAAAGCGGTACGATAAGCTGGCCGACAACCTGGTAAACATCAATAACATGTTTGCCAGCCGTGAGCAGGCTATTTTATTTCTGAAGGAAAGAACAAGGAAAATACCAAGGGAAAGAAGTTAAAAATAAAAAATCAACCGGTATATCGGGTTATCCCTCTGCTACTGTATATTTTCCTGACTTTTACTTTTGAATTTAGCCTGGGAGGAAGCCGGTACAATTAATTGCACTTCATCGGCACAATCATCTCAAAAGAGGGAATATTGACGGTAAACATCTGCTTGCTGTGCAGGTTTTCCATCTGGTAAGTGCCTTTCATTTTACCCATTTCTGTACGCAGGTTGCAGCCGCTTACGTACTGGTAGGTTTCGCCCGGCTCTATTACAGGCTGCACACCCACCACGCCTTCGCCTTCCACTTCGCGGTAGCTGCCGTTGCTGTCAAAAATATGCCAACTCCGGCGATGGAGCTTTACGGCAAAGGGATTGTGATTTTCCAGCGTGATGCGGTAGGCAAACATGAACTCCGACTGGATCGGATTGCTGTAATCCGGCTGGTAGAAGGTCTCTACACTCACCTGCACTCCTTCGGATATAATGCTGCTCATGCCGCTGTTAATTTCAGTAAATATAAATCAAAAACGCCATTGTGGCTAAATCCGGCGGGGATTTTAAGAAGGTATCGTAAATTTGCGGCTTCTAAACAATCTCAACTAAATATTTTCCCTTATGAAGATAGCAGTGGCTAAAGGTGATGGCATAGGCCCGGAAATCATGGATGCCGTACTTAAGATATTCGAAGCCAATAAGACACCCCTGGAATATGAGTTCGTGGAAATGGGCAAATGGGTGTTTGACAAAGGCTTTAACAACGGTATGACCCCCGAAGCCAAACAAGCCATCGAATCGCTGGGCCTGCTCTTTAAAGGGCCGATGG
>DAOLFO010000191.1:0-6433 GCA_035326305.1 Chitinophagaceae bacterium | reverse complement strand
GGCCCTGCTGGGCATACCGGATAATATGCTGCCGGAAGTACGCTCCAGCAGTGAGGTATACGGGCATACTGATGCACAGGTAACCGGCGCTTCCATCCCGGTAAGCGGTATAGCCGGTGATCAGCAATCAGCGCTGTTCGGGCAAATGTGCACACAGCCCGGCATGGTTAAAAATACTTACGGCACCGGCTGCTTCATGCTGATGAATACCGGGGGCAAAGCCGTGGCATCAGCCAATAACCTGCTGACCACGATTGCCTGGAAAATCAATGGGCAGATCAGTTATGCGCTGGAAGGAAGTGTATTCATTGGCGGCGCTGTGGTGCAGTGGCTGCGGGATGGATTAAAGATCATCCAGAAATCATCTGACATAGAAGCGCTGGCCGGGCAGGCAGCAGACAATGGCGGCGTGTACATGGTACCGGCCTTCACAGGACTGGGTGCCCCGTATTGGAACCAGCACGCAAGAGGCACCATCGTTGGTATAACAAGAGGAACAACAGATGCGCATATAGCAAGAGCAGCCGTGGAGAGCATTGCCTTTCAGTCTATGGACCTGCTGCAATCCATGCAGGCAGATGCCGGGCTGCCTATCAAAGAAGTAAGAGTAGATGGGGGCGCTACGGTAAACAACCAGCTCATGCAGTTTCAGAGTGATATTATCGGTACCAATGTGGTGCGACCCAAAGTAACAGAGACCACTGCACTTGGTGCTGCTTACCTTGCTGGTTTGGCTACCGGCTACTGGAGCAGCATAGATGAGCTGCAGCAATACTGGCAAAAAGACCGGGACTTTCTACCAGAGATGCCTGATAGCAAAAGAAGTGAGCTGCAGAAAAACTGGAAAAGAGCAATCAGGGCAGCACAAGCCTGGACGGAAACCGAATAAACACATTAAACAGATTTGATAAAAATCAAGCTGAAAACCACTTCAGCCAATTCCAAGTCTTAATTTTTAAACTTCATGCTTATGTCTCCATTTTTAGGTGAGTATATTGGCAGCGCCCTGCTGATCCTGTTAGGCGGCGGTGTGGTGGCCAATGTAGTATTATCCAATACAAAAGGCCAGAACAGCGGCTGGATTGTTATTACATTTGGCTGGGCCATGGCGGTGTTTGTAGGTGTATATTCTTCCACCACGCTTGGTGGCAGCGGACATATTAACCCGGCCGTTACCATTGCGCTCAGCGCCTTTGGTGATTTTGACACCTCACTCACCGGCACCTATTTATTAGCACAACTGCTGGGCACATTCAGCGGTGCGGTAGTGGTATGGCTGGCTTACAAGCAGCATTTTGATGCCACAGAAAACAAAGATCTGAAGCTGGCTGTGTTCAGCACGGCCCCTGCTATCCGGCAACCCGCCTATAATTTATTAACGGAAGCTATTGGTACGTTTGTGCTGATGCTTGGCGCCCTTGTGATGTCTAAGCCTGCGGCCAGCATGGGCACGCTGGATGCTTTACCGGTGGCGCTGCTGGTATTGGGCATAGGTCTTTCCTTAGGCGGCCCTACAGGATATGCCATTAACCCTGCCAGGGACCTGGGCCCGCGGGTTGCTCATTTTATTTTACCCATAAAAAATAAGAACAACAGTGACTGGAGCTATGCGTGGGTACCCATACTCGGCCCGATAGCCGGGGCATTGCTGGCGGCCTGGGTATACTCAAGTGCTTTACAATAATTAATGACCTATCGTATTGTGCTATTAATTTTAGAGATATATAAAGGCTACTTGTATGCGCTTTATTCCTTGGTGGTTAACAAGCCGATTAACCATTAAGGAGCTAAGGGACATTAAGGCTTAACTCTTTTATATCCTCTATGGTTAACAACTATTAAATCCTCTTTGCGGTTCTTTGCGCCTTCTTTGTATTTCTTTTCGATAAAATTAATAACCGCAGAGGGTGCAAAGAAACCAGCTTGATTGCCAACTTGGTTTAATACAATACGTTAATAACCTATACTATTTAAAGCCTGTTCAATAATTGAGCAGGCTTTTATTATTTCATCTTTTGAAGTAATCAGTGGCGGTGAAATACGCAATGCCTCCGGGGCAAACAGGAACCAGTCGGTCAATACACCATGGGCAATGCAATAATCAATTATTTTTTTATTCGTATCAAAAGAATCAAACAGTACCGCCAGCCACAAACCATGTGAACGCACTTCCCGTATGGCCGGGTGCACCAGCAATGAACGGAACAATGCTTCCTTTTCCTTTATCCCGTCTATCATGTTTTCTTTCAGCAGCGCTTCCATAGCTGCTTTGCCGGCAGCACAGCTAAGCGGGTGACCACCAAATGTGGTGATATGCCCAAGAACAGGGTTTAACGTGAACAGATCCATGTTCTCTTTACTGCTGATAAAAGCACCCAATGGCAAACCACCGCCCAGTGCTTTGCCCAGCAATAAAATATCAGGCACAATACTAAATTGCTCAAAAGCCCAGAGGGTGCCTGTACGCCCGAAGCCAGCCTGTATTTCATCCAGCACCAGCAGGGTTCCTGTGGCTGTACATTTTTCCCGCAGCGCCTGCATCCATTCTCCTGAAGGCGCTTTCACACCGGCTTCAGCCTGCACGGTTTCTGCTATCACACATGCCGTTTGCCCGGTAATGATATCTAATGCTTCAAAGCTATTGTACTCTTCGTGCAGGATACCCGGTAAAAGCGGCCGGTAGGCATTGCGCCAGTACTCATCACCTATGATGCTGAGCGCTCCCTGCGTGGAGCCGTGATAAGACTGGTTGAATGCTATAATACCAGTACGGCCTGTTGCTCTCTTTGCCAGCTTCATCGCCCCTTCCACTGCTTCTGCTCCTGAATTGGTAAAATAAACAGCGCTTAAGGTACCGGGAAGATGCCGGGTGAGCAACTGTGTATACTGCACCTGCGGGGTTTCCACAAATTCGCCGTACACCATGATGTGCAGGTACGCATCTAATTGTTCTTTTATCGCATGTATTACTTCCGGATGCCGGTGCCCTGTATTGGCCACACTGATACCACCTATCAGGTCAATGTATTCTTTCCCCTGCTTATCCCACAGGCGGGTACCTTCCGCTTTTATTATTTCCAATGCCAGCGGCGCCGGGGAAGTTTGCGCTATATGCTGTAAAAAAATCTCACGCTGATTCATACCGGGTGAAGTTGCTGCAAAGATGCGGATAAGGTTTTAGAATATGGTTATCTTAGCGGGGGAAAATAGCAAGCTATAAGCTAATCAGTAAATCAGACATCAACACATCTTTTTCTTTATGCCCGTTATTCTGCCTGTAGAAGATAAAAGCCCGCAGTTTGGCGCTGATTGTTTCATTGCTCCTAATGCCACTATAGTAGGCGATGTGGTCACCGGCGATCAGTGCAGCTTCTGGTTCAATGCTGTTGTCCGCGGGGATGTAAATTTTATCAAAATCGGGAACCGGGTAAATGTGCAGGACGGCGCCTGCATCCACTGCACTTACCTGAAATGCGGCACTACCATCGGCAACAATGTTTCTATCGGTCATCACGCAATAGTGCATGGCTGCACGGTGCATGACAATGTGCTGATTGGCATGGGCGCTATCATTATGGACAATGCAGTGGTGCACAGCAACACCATCATTGCCGCAGGCGCCGTGGTGCTCGAAAATACGGTATGCGAAGCAGGGAGCATTTACGCAGGCGTGCCTGCCAAAAAAGTGAAAGATATTTCACAGGAGCTGGTGCATGGCGAAATCAACCGGATAGCCGGCAACTATATAAAATATGCCGGATGGTTTAAATAAAACAGGCTCTTATGAAAAAAAACATCATCCCTGCCCTGCTGATCTTCTCTGCTGCATCCGCCCCTGCACAACGAATCCAGAAGTATGCCATTGGCCAGACCGGCTGCTCTGTTTATATGTTTTGTGAAGTAAAAGAATTTTCGATGGCATACAGCGAAGATTCTTCACTGGTGTATACGGGGGAATGCGCCGGTAATGATGATGCAAGCTATGGTGTAATCTGTGTAAAGCTGAAAGAAGCCGTGCCGGATATAAAGGAAGCTGAAGACGTTCTTATCAGCTACCTTGATTTTTTAAAGCCGCATTTTGATGTGGCTTCCTCTGCAGGGTATGGCAAAGGGCATAAGCTGGCAGGCTATGATAAAGCTGTTGGTGTGATTGATTACTGGAAAGATAAGGAAGGCAATAACCTGAAATTAAAAGGGTGGACGGACGGCCAGTTCATTGCGGTTTTATATGGGTACAGCCAAAAAGAGCTGCCGGAACAAAAATTCAACCTGTTCCTGGAGGGCTTTCGCTTTCCGGAAATGAAATAATTATTTTACCGTTTAACCTTCTCATCTCCAGCCGGTACGGGCCGGCAAGTAGTTTTACTATACCACAGGCAATTTTTACTTTTTACTTTCGTTAGGTAAATATGAAAAGAACATTACATACCATTACTTTCAGTGCATTGTTTTTTGCCCTGGTTATTGCGTTTTCCTCCTGCGGCATTTTCCGGTCCAAAAAAACCGGCTGCCCCAGCGATGGGAAAAATGTGGGTGCTGAAAAGCTGGTAAGCGGCGATCCTGCTGCTGAAAAAGCTGCCCGCAAAGCGAAAAAATTTAAAAGTTAACACAGGGCAGGCAGCTATTTTCCGCAAATCCGGGTCTTATAGTAAAACCACTAAACCCAAAATTAATATTACTATGAGCCTTACCCTTCGAACCGACCTCGGCTGCACCGAAGCCGTACTTCTGGACGACGGCAACCTGCACCATTTCTACCAGGTAGCTTCTATTCTTTCTGATGATATGCGTTTATCTTTTGTAAGCAAGCAGGATGAGTTTGACGCCATCAGCTGGGATTTTAAATACAAAGGTCACCCCCTGACCCTGCAATACAGCATTTACAACGGCATTACTGTTTTTCCGACACGCACCCGGCAGGCGGCCAATAAAGAAAATAAGGCAGTGGAAGAGCTGGCAGGCCTGCTACTGGGAAAGATGAGCGGATTATCTCCTCAAAAAAACATTGCTTAATACCTGTTTTCTTCTATGGATTCAAGTATGGATACATAGCTTATGTACCTGTCTTCCGGTATTGCTCCCTCCCGCACTGCTTCTTTTATTGCACACCCGGGTTCATTGATATGTATACAATTGTTATACTGGCAATCATTCAGCCGGCTTCTCATTTCAGGAAAATAATGTGACAGCTCCTGCCTGGAAACACCCACCAGCCCAAACTCCCGCATACCCGGCGTATCAATAATGCTCCCCCCACCCGGCAGGTCATACATTTCTGCAAATGTGGTGGTATGCATCCCTTTACCGCTCCAGCCGCTTACATCCTGTGTTTTTATTTCCTTGCCGGGAAAAATGGCATTCAGCAACGATGACTTACCCACCCCGCTGTGTCCGCTGATCAGCGTGGTTTTCTGATGCAGCTCACTCATCAGGCTATCCAGTCCTGATTTTTCTTTTACGCTGACAAGAAAAACAGGATAGCCTGCCGATTGATAAATGGATGACCATTCTTCATACTTCTCCATTTCCCTGCGGCCATACAGGTCAGCCTTGTTGAATACAATGATGGAGCGTACATGGTACATTTCAGATGCTGCCAGGAAGCGGTCAATAAATCCCTGCGAAGTACGGGGCTCTTTCAGTGTGGCTACCAGCAGCGACTGGTCAAGATTGGCCGCTACAATATGCTGCTGCCTTTTATGGCGCGGCGACTGGCGGTTGATATAATTTCTGCGGGGCAGTATTTCTGTAATAACAGCCGTACCGGCAGCCTCATCTTCAATTTCCAGCTTTACTTCATCACCTACTGCTACCGGGTTGGTGCTGGTTATCTCCTCATCTATTTTAAACACACCTTTTATACGGGCCTGGTGCCATCTGCCCTGACCATCTTTTACTGTATACCAGCTCCCGGTTGATTTATACACGATTGCTTTCATGCTCCGCAAATATCAGTTTTGATGTGTTAAAATTGTTCCGGCAAAGTTGTGATAGTTTTTGAAGCTGTCAGGGAAATTTTTTAAACGCTGTATAGCGCAATATTACTTCCAGCAATAAGAAGGCAAGGGCAGCCAGCACAAACGGGAAAAACAGCTCCTGGTATCTTTTATAGGAGGTAATCTCCACTTTTGATTTTTCCATCTGGTCTATCTGGTTGTATATCTGCTGCAGGCCTTCTTTATCCCTTGCCCGGAAATAGCGCCCGCCCGTTTCATCCGCAATGCGGCGCAGCAGGGCTTCGTCAAGAAAAGTGGTGCGGGCTGTTTGTACAGTTATTTTACCATCCACCGATTCGTCTACCTGGCTGGGGCCGGCGCTCATACCAATGGTATACACTTTTACCCGTTGTGTTTTGGCTATCTCCAGCGCCGTCAATGGATCAATCAGCCGGGTTTCCGGCGGATCCTCCTTACCATCAGTCAGTAAAATGACC
>DAOLFO010000190.1:0-6440 GCA_035326305.1 Chitinophagaceae bacterium | reverse complement strand
ATTAATAGTTAACGTTATTGAGTTTGCCGAAGCGTTTAATCCCGGTTTCTGCCCCTGTTATCCCCGCCGGGCTTGTTGTAATTATCACGGTTTCCATATCCTCCTCCACCGCGATTATTACCCGGCCGGAATCCGCCGCTGCTGCCGCCAGAGGAGTACCCGCCTCCGCCGCCTGACTGGCGATCATCAGCCTGCTTTACGATCAGCGGTTTTTTGCCAAGGGAAATATCATTCAACCCTTCAATTGCTTCTTTTGCTTCAGCGTCCACCGGCATTTGCACAAAGCCAAATCCGCGGCTTTTGCCCGTTTGTTTATCCATAGCCACTTTAGCAGAAGTCACGGTGCCGAATTTCTCAAATATTTCTTCCAGTTCGGCATCATCCAGGTCGTAGGGCAGACCAGCCACGAAGATGTTCATGATATAATTGGTTTTTACAAAAGTAAATAACTTCTGTATTCCCGCATCAGGAAATTATTTGCTGCCGGTTGGTGTTGCCGCCTGCTGTATAGCTGCATATAATGCCCGGAAGCAGTGCCAGGGAGTATTGGAGCCTCCCTGCTGATCTTTTTTGTTGTCCTTCATGCCGCTGATAAATGAGCCTGCATCTGACCATACAGTTTGCATCATGCCCAGGAATCTTCCTTTCATAGTATTGGTAGCCTGCTGCCGGAAGCTGATCATGTCCTGCAGTTGCTGTACAGCCAGGTCGGGCTTGCGCCAGGGGCAGGTAAGCACACGAAAGCCTTTCATGGCAAAATATACAGCCGTTTTATCGGCTCGCTCATAATGCCAGTCACAGATGACTACATCCGTTGGTATCATATCAATGGCGGCATAAGTATCATTTTCGCTGGCCTCCCACATACCGATGCCGGTGGTTTTGCCATCAATCAGGCGGTCGCCCCATATCCACAACTCCCTGTTTTTTTTCGCCAGGTGATCCCTTATCTTTTTTACTTCGCCGGCAAACAGCTCAGCTTTATTTTTTCCTTTGCAACGGGGGCATTTATCGTCGCCGATATAAAACACTTCATCCATTCCTGCATGAAAAGCATCTGTTTCAAATACATCGCAGATTTCATCCGTAAGCGCAAACACTATCGGGTGCACACCAGGATGCAGCGGGCAGTAGCTTTTGCAATACAAGCCGTCGTCATTTGGCCATTTATATGCTGCCGGCATTTTAACGTGTGGTGTTTCGTCCAGTTCCGGGTATACCTGTAATAGCTTTCCCAGGCTGCCAGCCCATGACTGGTGGCCCAGCAGGTTGATCTGCGGTATTACTCTTATTTTATTTGTCCGGCAGGCGGCAACAATTTTTTTTACATCCTTCTCGGATAACGGGCTGGTGTCTCTTAACTCAGGATGGCTTTTAAATTCGTAGTTAAAGTCTACCCGCAGGATTAACGTATTTACCTGTCTTGGAGCCAACTCATCGCTGATAAACCTGACAAACTCATCCAGTTTGGCAGGGTCCGGGGCTGCAATGCAGAATGCCCTGACAGGAAGAATGGAATCCAAAGGCTGGCGGGCTATAATGCTGCTTGCTGTCAGTAATACTGCTAATGCAGGCAATGTGATTTTTTTTAGCATGGATTAAATATACAATGCACAAAAGATTAAGCATGCCTTTTACTCCCGGATTTAAAAACTATTTTCAGTTATCCCTCTTCTCACCATCTTTTATATGCACGGCAGCCGTTTTCTTTTCCGTATTTGTTTGCGGGCGGATATGCTTCCGGCTGGCTGTGCCGTGCGGAAAGCCGGGTACATCCTGGTCAATTTTCGGATCAGCATTTTCTTTTACTTCGCCTGCTGTATCTATGGGGTTATTGGCGGAAGATCTTTTTTGAAGCAGGTATTTTTGAAAGCGCCTGTTTTTCATACATTTTTTTTTATTAAATCATAGCATTATCATGCCAAAAGCAGGCACCTGCCGGTTTTTACTGTAAAAGCACCTCGTATATTTTCGGGCCGGCACTTTGGCAAATAAGGTTTTTATCTTATTGCCTGAACAGCATTTTTTGCTGATATTGTATGCGCATATTTTTAAAAATCCGCCCTGATGAAAAAAAGCTTTTGCAAGCTGCTTTTGCATACCCTTATCCTGCTGATCTTGTTTCCTTTTCCCCTGTTGCTGCATGCCACCCTGAAGCCGGGTGATATTGCTGTCATTGGTTTTAATGCCAGCCAGCCGGCCCCGGTGAAAGATTTTACGCTGGTCACGCTGGCCGCCATTGCCAAAGGCGAAGTCATTTATATTACTGACAGGGGATGGTCGGTGCAGGGAATTTTTGTACCTGTCGGGGAAAAAGAAGGTACGCTGGAGTGGACAGTGGAAAACAAGATGCCTGCCGGTACCGTTATCCGTATTACTATTTCGCCGGGCCCGCAGGCCGGCGCTTCTGTCATACCTGCTTCGGCAGGCAGCATACGGGTGGCCGAGGGGTGGACATCGCAGGCAGCAGGCAGCCCCTGGGGTAAGGACGGTGACCAGGTCATCATCTACCAGGGTAATGCAATAGGGCCTCATTTCATTTATGCTTTCAGCACCAGCAATGATAAAGCAGATGCTGCCACCAGCGGAAATATTCGTGGCTGGCAGCAATCGGTGACCACACAGGCAAACAGCAGCCTGCTGCCGCCGGGCCTGCAAAATGCAAATGGAAACAACCCCGCTACGGCACATTCCCTGTGCCTTTCCCCGCTGAGCGGCATGCACAACCAGGTATACCGCGGCACCCGCACAGGTACCAAGACCAAACTGCTGGAAGCTATTGGCAACAGTATGAACTGGGAAGGGAATAACTTTCAGCCCTATGACCTGCGTCCTGGCGGGAGTATATTTGAAGATGCCCATCCTTTCCGGGTATCGGCCACTACTTTTCCTGTACACCTGCTTACATTTACCGGAAGCAAAACCAATAATGGCCACTTGCTGAAATGGGAACTGGCCTATGAGGAAACATACAGCACTTACCTGATTGAGAAAAGCGGCAATGGCCGTGATTTTGCACCATTGGCTTCACTTGCAGCTACTGGAGGCAGATACCAGTATACGGTTCCAAACTTTAACGGGGGCCAGCAATATTACCGGCTGAAGCTACTGGATGTGGATAGCAATTTTGCATACAGCCGCACTATACTGCTTCTGGGCGACCGGCAGAAAGTAAAGCTGCAGGCTTTTCCCAACCCGGTGACCGACTTTGTACATATTAGCTGCGCCGATCCCATACTGGAAGTGCAGGTATATTCATTCACAGGCCGTATGCTGTTTAGTAAAAAAATAAGCCAGCTTTACATAGCCTCTGTTTCCCTGGCGGGCCTGCTCCCCGGCAACTATTTTATACAGGTAACGACAACAAAAGATAAGCTGGCAAAAGGCGTAGTGAGAAAATGATGCAACTGTTTTATTGCTGCCTGACCCAAAACTCATCCGGGTAATCATCATTGTTTTTCGCCTGATGCAATGGCGCCAGCTCATTACCGGCTTTTTCCAGTTGTGCATCCGTAAGCCCCTGCTCTATATGAGGGAAGAGCTTCCGCTCTTCAAACCGGATATGCTCATCGAGCATATCAGCCAGTTGGCGCAAATCATTTTCCTCCGGTTGCTCATTACTGGTGATAAGGCCAGCCAGTTTTGCCAGCTCTGTATGCTGCCGGATTGCTTCACCGCACAAGGTATCGCCGGGCAGCAGGCGGAATAAAATTTCTTCTTCTTCCCTGAAATGGGGAAGCAGGTGCTTTGTGTAGAAATAATCCACATAGGGAGCCATACGGCTGGCGGGCGCCTGCAGGCGCAGCCCCTGCCTTATTTTCCAGCAAAACAGGAGGCCGGTATGGTGGTCTCTTGACAGGTGGGCTATATGCTTATTCCTTTTCATTGGATTTATAAAACGAAGGTGTCAGGCACAAAGGTAGCTTATTAAAAGACAAAAACATCTTTTAATATACCCGCTTATTCACACTGCAGCATCATGTGCCCGGCAGGAAACCAGCCTGTGTTGTTAAGGCAACCTTAACGTTTTTCTGTCCGTAGCTTTCAGGCAATGGTCTGGCACCATTTTTTCAACAGTTAACGGGATTGAAAAATCTGCAACCACGTACCAACTGCTCTTTTTTTAAACAAATAAAAAACAGGGTAGTATATGAAAAAAGTGTTTTCGCTGTTTTCACTCGCCGTTCTTTCAGGAGTGATATTAGCAGGATGTTCAAAATTTGACAACGATGATAACGGCAATAATGCGGCTGCCGGCCTGATGGCTTTTAACCTTGCCACAGACCAGTCGCAGGTAGGTACCTCTATTGGTGGAAATTATATTACCAGTGTGCCGCTCGGCTATTCTCACTACACCGGGGGATACCTGGCTGTTTTCCCGGGGAGCCGTACTGTGGAGTCCAGCGATGTAAGCAGCGCTGCCCGCCTTGCTGCTGCATCCTTTGATTTTGAGAATCAGAAATATTATTCCACTTTCCTGGTTGGTGCTGACGGCAATTATCAGCAACTGATTGTAAAAGACAGCATCGACAGCCTGCCGGGAACAGGTGAGGCTTATGTACGGTTCATCAATGCCATTCCTGATTCTTCTGTATCTCAGGTAAGGCTTGCTGTAAATGGTGCTAACAGGCTGGAGGAATCATCAAGGTATACCCAAATATCTTCTTTTACAGCAATGAGCCCGGGAGAGCTGGCTGTAAACATTTCAAATGGCACAGATATAGATGCCAGCAGGACTATCACTATTGAAGCAAGGAAAATATATACCCTGCTGCTGATAGGCACACCGGGAGCTACTGCCAATGGTGTGGAGATTAAGTTTGTGCAGAATGGTACGACAGAAGCGGAGCAGAACGGCGGCCGTATGGCAGCGGCAGTAAGGGTGAAAACGGCAGAGTAGGATACGGGCTGTACGGTATAAGCCCTGAAGTAAAGAATGAACGGGAGGCACCTGGAATTTTATTTCCATGAGCAGTTTGTTTCGCCTGCCAGTATACAGCAGCAGGCGAAACTTTGTGGCTTAACTTCTTACACTTAATTCTTTATCGTATCCGTATCGTTCTTTTTCTTTTTAAATAAATTGTTGATCGTATTCTTGATGGTCTTTTCTGCATTTTTCTTCGTACTGTCTATATTGTTTTGACTGGCAGAATCTTTGGTGCCGAATATTTTATTCTTTACTTCTTCTTTCAGGTCTTCCATCACTTCATTTTTAATCTTGCTCACCGAGTCTTTGATAGTGCTTTTGGCGCTGTCAATTTTCGCCTGCGCAAAATTTTCCGCCTGCTGCTTCAGATCTTCCACCGCATCACCGGCCACTTCTTTCAGGTCGGTTTTTATAGTGGGATTAGTCATGGATCCGCCAAGCTTGATATTCAGGTCTATTATTTCGCTCAGGTTTACAGGTATGCCCCTGGAAGCTGCCTGGCTCTGCAGGCTGTTCAGCAGGTTGTTGCCCTGATCACCGATATATTTCCTGGGCACCTTCATAGCTACTATGTAGTCAATGGATTTATCCAGGCCATGTGTGCCGCCGATCTGCATTTCAATATCTTTTACTTTCACTGTAAACGGTTTTACCAGCACTTTGCCATGATCAAATTCGATATAGTTCCTGATGTCTTTGACGGTTACCTCTTTCAGGGCATCAATCTGCAGTGTGCTGGCTATCTTATCCAGCGGGGCAAATTTCCGTATCACACCTTCCAGCACAAACAGGTTGCCTTTGCCGCTTAACGATTTCAAATCAGGCATCATGGCGCCATTCAGGCTGCCGGTCACCTGCAGTTGCGAGGATATTTTACCGTCAATAAACTGGGCAATCGGCATCAGCATCTGCACCGTGTTGAAGGCCAGGAATGTTTTTTGCACATCCAGGTCTTTTACATCGTAGGCAATGGAAATGGCCGGATCCGTTTTACTGTTTTTAGTTGAGTAGGAGCCATTCAACTGCAGGGTACCTTCCAGCGCTTCCAGCTTTATATTTTGCAGGCGCACTGTTTCATCCGCCAGTTGCAGGCTGCCCTGTATATTTTTATACGGCAGCTTATCGTACACTACTTCCCCCGCCCGTGCATGTACCAGCAGATCCAGGTCAGCCGGCACCAGGAAGGGCTGTACCCCGGAAGATGCTGCCGCAGGAGCCGCTTCATTGCCTGATGCACCGGCAGCCGTTCCCATCCATTGATTCAGATCCATCTTATCGGCTTCCACATTCAATGTTCCTTTCAATGGTTGCTTGCCGGCAGCATACCCGATTAAGTTATCCAATGCCCCGCTACCGGTAAATTTTGTTCCGAGGTAATGGCCCTCAAACTGTGTAATGGACAAGTGCCTGGGAGTAAACACCGCATTAACAACCGGCACGCTGATGCCACCACTGTATTCCGGCGCTGTGTACCGCAGGTTGCTGATGCCCGCACTGCCGGAAAGGCTCATTT
>DAOLFO010000189.1:0-6480 GCA_035326305.1 Chitinophagaceae bacterium | reverse complement strand
ACCACTTCATCGCTGCTGGATAACAGTGAAAAAATAACTGCCGTCAAATCCCGCCTTGCTCCTTCTCCGTTGCAGTCAAACAGTCCTGCCTGCATATACAATGGCAGCATTTATGAAACCAGTACAGGCGGCCTGGCAAAATACACAGGGGCCAAAAAAGAAAGCCTGGAATCCGTTACGGTAAAGTCAAAAAGCATAGAAGGCTACAGCCGCATGATGCCGGACGGAAAGCTGTATACCAGGGAATCAAATTATGTTTGGATTGCAGATGGCAAAAATCCGCTTATAAAAGCAGGCCCCTTCAGCGGCTATGTGCTGGATATCTGCAGTGACGGGAAAGATATCTATGCTCTTTCGGAAGACAGCCTGTATAAGCAGGTGGCCCCGGGAAAATTTAAGAGCACCATACGCTTTGAAAATAAAGTAAGCGCTATCGCATTTGACAAAAAAGGGGATATGTGGCTGGGCAGCCACCGGGGATTAACAATTCTGAGCAAAGGCAGGCAGACCTTTATCCGGGCTGCTGAGATAGCCGGGTTTCCCGACAAAAGTTTTTTTTCACTGCTGTTTGCAAAAGATGGCACCTGCTACATCAGCATGGACTATGAGTATATTTATAAGGACAAAAGGATGACACTGATTAGCGGCAGCAAAGGCCTTGGGTACAGTCATTTTCAGGACAATGCCGGAAATGTATATACCGCTGGCATCGGTGATTTTTTTCAGTACAAAGGAACTGCTGTTACTGAATTAAAAAAGATGGTAGCCGAAAAATATCCTGAGCTTGAATTTCCCTATGTCTACAGCATTGCACCGGATGAAAAAAACAGGATATGGATGCTCGTTAGCGGAAAAGGCAAGCAGGGATTGATGGTGATTGACAAAGGTGAAATTGTCAGCTTCATTACAGAAAATATAAATGTGGCAAACCCGCACTCTGCCAGGCTGTATTTCCGCAAAGGGAGTGAGCTGGTAATTGCTGATGAGAAAGCGGGCTGGACCATTTTAAAAATATCAGGGTAGCTTACCAAACTATTTTTTAGATTCGTATACGGGCTGGCTGATTAGTACTGCGTATTCTAAATATTAAACAGCACACTATGTCATCTTCCGGCAGCCCGGCAGAACGCCCCGGCAAAAAGAACGACCAGATTATTTCCTATTATACCCTGCGGGTGCTGATTGGCGCTGCAGGTATATTGCTCCCGCTTTTTTTGGTGGTGGCTAAGTTCATCGCAGAAGGCTCCCTGAAGCTGGAGTTTTCTATCAGTGATTATTACAACAACAGTTCAGCAGGCGATGTGCTGGTAGGCATATTATTTGCGCTGGCATTTTTTCTTTTTTCCTATAAAGGGTATGATAAACTGGACCAGCGTACGGCGCTCACGGGCAGCATCAGCGCATTAGGCGTGGCTTTATTTCCCACCACAAGCGCCAATGAGTTGGTCTCTCATCTTCACCTGGTCTTTGCTCTTCTTCTTTTTTCTGTTTTTATTTTTTTCTCTGTATACCTGTTTCGCAAAAAATCGCCCGGAACAGCGACCACCGCACAAAAAGAAAAGCGCAATACCATTTACCTTATCTGCGGCATCATTATGATCGGGTGCATTGCTGCTATCACCCTTTGCTTCTTATGGCTGGGAACTGCTGCAAAAAAATACAACCTTGTCTTTTGGCTGGAAACGGTAGCGCTGGCCAGCTTTGGCATTTCCTGGATTACCAAATCAGAGTTTTTATACCTGCGTGATGCGGATAATAAAGAGCAAAAAGAAAAATTCTGATCCCGGTTAAAGAAAGGTTACCGGCTACTTTCAGCAGGGCGCCGGGGAGGCCCCGGGTTGATGACCAGGAACTCAGGAGGCTCCGGGTACTGGCGTATCAGTTCGTTATATTTTTGCTTTAATGTACGTTTGAAGCTGCCCACATAGCCCGGCTTGGGAATGTTTTCATCCACCAGGTTTATTTCCTCTATCAGGTCATTGCCTATGTACATCATCAGCTTCATAGATACATGATTATGTATATTGCAAAGCAATAGATTTGCAGCCGGGCAGGCAATATCATTTCTACCCGATTTTAAAAGTAAGTTTACGGTATGCCGGCCGGCCGGGTAACCCGTCGGTCTTTTCCGTATATACCACATGAGCGCTATACAGACAGAGCTGGTTGTTTACCACATTGGTCATGGCGAAGTCCGCCTGTGGCAGCCAGTGCCCCGTGATGTGCCCCGGCCGGAAGAAAACGCTGCCGCCCTTTACTGGGCACGTATATGGCCGTCTGCTATAGCGCTGGCACATTTCTTAGCCCGGCATCCGCAGTGGGTACAGGGAAAAAACGTGCTGGAGCTTGGCGCCGGCCTGGGTCTGCCTTCCCTGGTGGCGGCCCGCTTTGCCAGCCGGGTATGCTGTACCGACCTGTATGCAGAAGCAGTAATGCTGGTGGCCCGGTCTGCAAAGGAAAACAGGCTGGAAAATATCACCTGCCAAATGCTGGACTGGGAAGCGCTGCCGGGGGATTTGGCAGCGGATGTGCTGCTCCTGAGCGATGTAAATTATGAGCAGGACAGCTTTCCCCGGCTATACGAAATGCTGCTGCGATTTTTAAAGCAGGGTGCTACCATTTTGCTGACCACGCCCCGCCGCCTGATGGCAAAACCGTTTATCAGCCAGCTCCTCCCTTTTGCAATACACCAGGAAGGGCTTGATGAAGAAACCGCTAACCCGCTTTCTCTCTTTATACTGCGGGCAGATAGCATGGTATAATTTTTGAACTTTATCAGCCAGTAAAATCAGCAGAGATGAAAAAAACAAGCCAGCTTCTTTTAATTGCAGGCGCTGCTGCTGTAGCAGGCCTTACTATTTATGCCATCCGCCGCCACCGCAAAAATATGCGGGCAGCCCGTGTAGCGCAGGAAGGATATGAAACAGCGCATGATGTTTTATATCCTACTAAAAAACATTCCAGGCATAAGCTGCACTTTGGGCCTGTGCTGCCAGAGTGAGTAAGTGTGGGTACGATGTATGATGTAACGGTGTACGGCGCAGCGGCTGTTGTTTGTTAACTGTTGACCGATGGATGTCTGATTTAATCATTTCTGATTTGATGATTTGCTATTAGTTACAAGCCATTAGCTGCAAAATGTATGATGTAAGATGTACGGCGCAGCGGCTGTCGTCCGTTATCTGTTGATTGTTGGCCGTCATCCACTTCCTGCTTTCAGCCGCTTGTCATGCCGACACAGGATGCATGGTGATTTACGAATTTTGATTTAAGATTTACGAATGGCGTGCCGTTGACAGTTGACCGTCGTCTGTTCGGCTTTCCCCCTTTACCATTTAATACTTACCAGCACTTGCCAGTCCGTCGCCGGCTTTGCTGTCCACCCGCAGCACACGGTAAGCAATCTTTACGCCGCGGTTAGTATCCGGCACACGTACTGTCACAGATTCTTTGGCGGGTATGGAACGGAAAGTGATGTTTTCGGTCTTTACCGGCTCATCGCTTGGGCGCAGGTATTGCAGCTCCACAATCACCTGCTCTATGGGGGTTGCGGATTTGTTGGTTACTGTTAGCTCCAGGCTGCGGATGCCACCCAGCGGCACTTTTTTATATTCATTGCTGCTGACTGATAAAATCCGGTCCCAGTTGCTGCTTTTCTCTTCACGTATGGTTTCCTTCCTGGCGGCGGCAGGCTCATTTTCTTTCGGCGACATTATCACCGCTGATTGCTCATTGCGCACCGCTTTGTTCCGCTCTCCGGTTGCCTTATTTGTTTCGCTGCCGGTATAGGCATATTTTTCCTCTACGGTGCGCTCCATTTCGGGGGTAGCCACCATATTTTCTTTTGTTATTTTCAGGCTGGCCAGTTGCTGTTGTGTGAGCGGAGTGGGATTGCTTAATTTTTCGGCTGTTTTCTTATCCACGGGCGCCTCCATCTCTGCCATTGGGCGGTGGCTGTTCTCTGTACTTGCAGGTGCTGCGGGTAAAACAGGGTTATCACTGACAGCCGCATCCGTTCCTGCTTCACCGGCAGCGGGTGTAGTTGTGCCTGGCGCTTCATTAGTCAGGGCGGGCTGCTGGTAGGTTATTCCGGAGCTTTCCTGCTTCTTATCGCCGGCCGGCCGGATGATAAATCCTGCCAGCACACCCATGCCAACCAGTACTGCCACCACAGCAGCTTTTTTCAGCAAAGTCCGGGAAAAATTTTTCCGTGCTATCCGCTGTTTCCGGTCTTCCAGCTTGCGGGCATAGTTTTCCTGCATGTCATTGAGGGTGGCCGGTTGCTTTTGATAAGCATGCAGGTATTCCTGTTGCTCCTGTACCTGCACCGGGGGGGTGTACACAGGCACTATGGGGGGTGTTTCCTTTTTCTTTTCCGGTACTTTTTTAAAATCAGCCTGGCCGGGCAGTTTCACAAATACTTTTTTAGAAGGGGATGCCTGGCTGGCCTTTTCCGTAGTTTTCGGCAGGTAGCTGCTGTACGCCTCACCGGGGTCGGATTGTTTTGCGGCTGCCGTAGTTGACTCTGCAACTTCCGGCTCCTGCTTTTCTGCCGCCGGTTTTTTATAAAAACGGTCAAATGGCTGCTCTTCCACCATCGGTGCATAAGGCTTCAGCTCATTTATTTCGCCCGGGTAGCGCCAGGCCGCACTTTTTCCTTCCACCCATACCAGGTCGTAGGGCTTGAGCCCATGAGCCAGCAGCTCTTCCAGTTGGAAAGGGCCGGTTTCTTTATTATTCCGGAGCAGCAGGTACTTTGTCATGTCAGGAATTTGTAAATAAAACCCGGGATGGTTTTTTGATCATGTGAAGTAACGAAAAAAAGGTGCCGGCAAGTGTAAAAGGGATGTTATAAAACACCTGCATCCCGGTGAAGAAAAGTAATGCACAGGCGTGGAAAAATGGGGTAAAAAACAGGTGTATCTATCAGGTTTTCCGTCCTAAAAAAAGTAGATTTGCCAGCCCTTAAACCTGTTGAATTTTAACACAAAAAATAAGGAAGCAGCCTGTGCTGTAACAGGGTGAAAAGAAAGCGAATATGGAAGAAAATTTAGAGCCGCAGGAAACGCAGGATAATAACCGGATTATCCCTGTAAACATAGAGGAACAGATGAAGACTGCCTACATTGACTATTCGATGTCAGTAATTGTGGGCAGGGCATTGCCGGATGTGCGGGATGGTTTTAAGCCGGTGCACCGCCGCATCCTGTATGCCATGAATGAACTGGGGCTGAATGCCAACCGCCCTTACAAAAAATCGGCAAGAGTAGTGGGGGAAGTGCTGGGTAAGTACCACCCGCATGGAGATGGCTCCGTTTATTCGGCGATGGTGCGCCTGGCGCAGGAGTGGAATATGCGCTATACCCTTGTGGACGGGCAGGGCAACTTTGGTAACCAGGACGGGGATGACCCGGCTGCCATGCGTTATACCGAAGTGCGCCTGGCCAGGCTGGGAGAGCATATGCTGGATGATATTGAAAAGGACACAGTAGACTTTCAGCTAAATTTTGATGACTCTGAAAAAGAGCCGGCTATTTTGCCTACCCGTGTACCGCAATTGCTGGTAAACGGCTCCAGCGGTATTGCAGTAGGCATGGCTACGAATATGATGCCGCACAACCTGACCGAAGTAATTGACGGCTGCGTGGCGTTTATTGATAACAGGGACATTGCAATAGATGAGCTGATGCAGCATGTAAAGGCGCCCGACTTCCCAACAGGTGGTATCATCTACGGCATGGAAGGTGTAAAAGCCGCCATGCATACCGGGCGTGGCAGGGTAGTGGTCAGGGGCAAGCTGCATGTGGATACCAAGCCCAGCGGAAGGGAGCAGGTTATCATCACCGAAGTGCCTTACCAGGTAAACAGGGACAGCCTTACCAACCGCATAGGTGAGCTTGTAAATGAAAAAGTAATTGACGGCATTGCGCATGTAAACAATGAGTCAAACAATAAAGAAGGCACCCGCATTGTAATTGACCTGAAGCGGGATGCAGTAGCCAATGTCATCATCAACCAACTGTACAAGCTGACCGAGCTGCAAACTTCTTACGGCATCAATAATGTAGCCATTGTAAAAGGCCGGCCCCGTACGCTGAACCTGAAAGATCTAATCAGCGAATTCATCGAGTTCAGGCATGAAGTAGTGGTGCGCCGTACAAAATATGAACTCAGGGAAGCAGAAAAAAGAGCGCATATCCTGCAGGGATATCTTATTGCGCTGGATCACCTGGATGAAGTTATCAGCCTGATACGCAGTTCAGCCACTCCTGATATCGCCAAAGAAAAGCTGGTGAATGCAGGCTGGGGACTGGATGAAATACAGGCAAAAGCCATCCTGGAGCTGCGCCTGCAGCGCCTGACCGGCATGGAGCGGGATAAAATCAAGGAAGAGTTTGATGAGCTGATGAAGCTGATCAGCCACCTGCGGGAGTTGCTGGCTAATGAAGGGATGCGCTTTGATGTGATTAAGAAGGAACT
>DAOLFO010000188.1:2148-6489 GCA_035326305.1 Chitinophagaceae bacterium | reverse complement strand
AAGCCGGACGATGTATCGGAACGGATGAATACAGACCAGGCTAATAACTGGTAAACCCTTCTCCTTCCGGAGAACTTACCATTTTTCCCCCGCTCCTGCCATAACAGTGCCTGTTGCCTCTTCAGCCTGCCGGGAGAGCACAGCATTTACGGGTGGTTTTTACGATTTTTTACGCAGCTATTGGTATGTAGATTTTTCCGGCTGCGGGCAATGCCGCATACGGCATCCCTTCTTTATCAAAAAAAGCAGGTAGTATTTATACTATAAATTTAATATGTAATTAAATGAATATAAATATATTATAAAATTACACAGGTTAAACTCCGTATGTGCATCGGGATATGGGCTTGCAAAGACCGTATTTTCCGTATACTTTAGCCGGGTAATTATTCGTATCCCAACCCTAAGAAAAAAGCGCATGAAGCATCTTTACCCTATTGTATTTACACTATTGCTGTGTACCCATGTTTCTTTCGGCCAACTGGCGCCAAACTGTGCCACTTTACAGGCTACCTATACCACATCCGAATCAAGGTGTGCCAGTACCGGCTCCATTACATTAAATGCTACAGGCGGATCAGGCAACTACAGCTATAAGATAACGGAACCGTTCAGCACGCCGCTGACCTCCTCATCTACCATCACCGGTTTGCCTCCCGGTACTTATACAGTATATATTAAAGATGTGGAAACGGGCTGTACCCTTTTACAGCCGGGTATAGTGATTGCTGGTTCATACAGCGATCCGCGTTTCCAGTTACAGCATACAGACGTTACCTGCATCGGTGGTAATAACGGTACCATCACCGTTACCAACCAGCAATATGGCCGGGCCGCTTTTTCTTATACAATTGTTGCTCCCTCCCCTTCGGGAGTGGGTACTTCCAATAACACCGGCCAGTTTACCAACCTGGCGCCGGGACAGTATTTTATACAATTAAGAGACTCCTGCGGCGGTGTGCAAACCCGTTCAGTAGACGTACAGGATTACCAGTGGTCCATCACCGGCAGGAGCATGAGCAAGGTCAACTGTAATACGGTAAACCTCTCACTAACCCTGCAGGATAATAAAGGGAATACCAATACATCCGGCTCTTCCTTTACCGGCTTTCAGTACGGTGTGGTCAACAGCCCCGGCGATACTACCTGGCATAATGTACGCAGCTTTGCCCATACGCAAACCCCGCTGCGCACCCTGATGCTGGTAGCGAAAGACAAGTGCGGAAATGTGAAATCAACAACAATAAGCAATTCCGTACCTCAGCTTGGCGCCAGTGTGACCACTTCCAACCTGGCCTGCAATACATTCCGGGCACAGGTGAATAACCCGCAAAACCTGACCAGCCCTGTATATACGTTAAAGCAGGGATCAACCACCATTCAGGCCAATACAACCGGCACTTTCAGCAATATTCCCTACGGAAACTATTGTATAGAGATGAGGGATGCCTGCTACGATACCACTATCACCAGGTGCTTTGGCGTAGCACAGCCCAGGCCATCGGTTAACGCCGGCGTATCTGTCAGCAACCGCCAGTGCGCCACTTTTAATGCTGCGGTAACGGGGCAAAGCAACCTGTTTAACCCCCAATACTGCTTATACAATGCAGCCAATACACTGGTAAGCTGCAATACAACCGGCGTATTTAACAATATACCCTACGGGCAATATTCCATCCGTATCATATCCTCTGCACCCTGCTATGATACTACTATTGTACGGAACATTAATGAAGCCCAGCCCCGCCCTTCGGTAAACAGCAACGTTGGCTTCAGCAGCCAAACCTGCTCCGGCTATACGGCGAGCATTGGCGGGCAGACCAACCTGTTTAATCCTAATTACTGCCTGTATGATAATGGTGTGCTGGTAGCGTGCAACAGCACCGGCGTATTTAATAATCTTGCGTATGGCAGCAACTATTGCATCCGCATTACCTCCGAAGCCCCCTGCTATGATACCACTATCGAAAGGTGCTTCTCCAGGACACAGCCGCTCCCTTCTGCAGGTGATCCTACTTATTCAAACCAGACCTGCAGCAGCTTTACTGTAAGGATACCTTCTGTAACGAATATCCCCAGCCCGCAATATTGCCTGTATGATAATGCCAACAACCTGGTTAGCTGCAATACAACCGGCCGGTTTGATAACCTTGCCTATGGCAGCTATTCTATAGAGGTAACAAGCACCGACCCCGGCAGTTGCCCGGTAACTCCGGTGCGCAAATACTTCTCACGTACAGCACCCACACCTTCTGTATCTGGCAGCGTATCCATATCTAACCGGGAGTGTTCAACCTTTACCGCATCTATTACCGGCCAGTCAAACCTGACCAGCCCTGAATATTGCCTGTATGATAATAACAACAACCAGGTAAGTTGTAACAGCACCGGCGTATTCAGCAATATCCCTTATGGCAGCTACCGCATAGTGATCACTACCAGTTGCGGTCAGACAATTGCCCGCAACTTTTCCGCTGCCGCCACCCCTGTCAGCTTTACGGCCGAGGCATCAGAGTCATGCACTATTAATACTACAAATATCCGTGTCAATGTAAGCTCCGGCAGCTATACAGCAAAAGTGATCAACCCGCTTAACCAGGTCATTGCTTCGCAATCGTTTATTGGCAGCCAGTACACATTTAACAACCTGCCGGCATTAAGCGGAAGCCTGCAATACAGGGTAGCCGTAACTAATTCCTGCAACAATACAGACACCGTATCGGTCACCCCGCGGCCCAGCATGTTCAGCAGGATCAACCAGGTAACTACCAAATGTCCGAGCGCATTAGCCACAAACGGATCAGGAAACCTGAGCGTGGTGCTCAGCTCCAACCTGGGACTTTACCAGCCTGTGCTTATTAAAAGAGACAATACAAACATTAATACAACACCAACGGTAACTAACAATATTTCCGGCACATCGGCAAAGTATGATTTTATCAACCTGCAGCCCGGCACTTATGTAGTATCCTATACCATCAGCAGTTGCGCCACTACGGTGTACGATACTGTTACTGTGGATACCTACCGCTATCCTGATCTGCAAAACTCTGCTGCCTACCAGTGCGACAACAATAACTTCAGCGTAGGCGCTGTAGCCACCGGTGGCGTAGCCCCCTTTACCTACGAAATCATTGGCAGCAATCCGGCAGGGCCAAGCATTGTATCCGCCCCGCAAACAGATCCGGTATTTAACATCAATACCACTGCCGCCTACTCCCTGGTAAGGATGAGGGCCATAGATGCCTGCGGAAATGGCACGCTGAATGATGTAAGCGTACTGCCGCTGGGGCAACTGAAGATTATCAGCAACAATGTAGATTGCTATTCCAACAATATTACCCTGTCGGTAGATACTATTCCCAATGCCACTTATAGCTGGTACAGGAAAACAGGCCCGGCTGACAGTGTGCTTATCGCATCTTCCGTTTCTTATAATATCCCGTACCTGCTGCCTGCAGACACCGGTATTTATGTTTGCAAAACGCTGGTAAATGGTGAGTGCCTTACCCGCCTGTCTTATTTTGACCTAAAAGGCAATTGCAGCATGGTGCTGCCGGTACGTGTGCTTTCTTTTAGCGGCAGGCTTGCAGGCAATAAAGTACCCCTCAACTGGACTACTATTCATGAAAAAGATATAAAAGAATATGTAGTGCAGCGCAGCACAGGCAACAATGACAGTTATGAAAACATCGGCACAGTGGCTGCTGTGAATAAAGAAGAGAAATTCACTTACCATTTCACCGACCAGTCACCGGCTTCCAGCCTGTCACACTATCGCCTGAAGATTGTCGCCACAGATGGTAAAGCAGTATACAGCACCGTCATAGCCATCAGCAATACAGGCGCTACCACAATTGATGCCAGCCCCAATCCTGTTAAAAACGTGGTGCATGTGCAAATCAGCAGCAAATCAGCAGCAACGTATGAGATTGCTGTTGTAAATGTCAACGGGCAGGTGCTGCAAAAACAAACAACCGGAAAAGTAACGAGCGCATCCATCCCGGTATACCGCAACAGCCATATTGCAAAAGGGATGTACTTTGTAAAAGTCACTAACCAGCAAAGTGGCGACTCCTTTATCAGGAAAATGATTTTTGAATAACATTGGACGGTTATTATATATTCAGGCCGGTGCAGAACTGCACCGGCTTTTTTTATTAATAGTGCCAGCGGGTCTTCCCTGTTTTTAGTATATTTAACCCGCTAACAGATTAACACCATGCAAATTATTACCAGCATTCAGAACCGTATCTATGAAATACGGGGAGAAAGAATCATACTTGATTTTGATATCGCAGCGCTGTACGAAGTACCTACCAAAGTATTGAACCAGGCCGT
>DAOLFO010000188.1:0-2048 GCA_035326305.1 Chitinophagaceae bacterium | reverse complement strand
CCTTATGCCTTTACCGAGCAAGGCGTGGCCATGCTTAGCGGCGTGCTGAAAAGCGAAAAGGCGGTGGTCATGCATATTGCTATCATGCGGGCATTTGTAGAGCTACGCAAGCTATTGCTCCGTGAAAACGATTTTGCGGAGCAACTCACCCAACTAAAAGAACGGCTGGGCGGGCATGATGTGCAGCTTAACCAGATATACGATGCGCTGGAAAACCTCCTGGATGAAAAGGCGGCGGGGAAAAAATGGGAACAGCGCCAGCGTATTGGGTTTAAGCAATGAAAACAATTATTCCGGTAGTGCTGGTATACCCCCTTAACTCCCCTGGCGAATAAAGTAACGCCAAACCCGCTAAGAAACCTTTGGCCTGCATACTATATAATATACTACCCTGCCTCTTTCCGGCGCAAGTAATTGAGTATGAACTAAGCCCTAACTAATTCGGCAATCATTTATTATTTTTTAATCTATATTTATTGTTTATCAATAAATATAGATTATATTTGCACTGCTATTCACATAAATCATCTATATGTCTGCTACTACAAGGGTAACCCGAATAATACTGCATATACTGTCCTGGATTATTTTCATTGGACTGTGTATTGAAGCCGGAACCTTTTTATTTAATGCTATTTTAAGCATGGTGCTAAAGCCATCGGTTTTTAAATACACCTGGCAGGAAGTTGATCTTACCTTTTTATACGCCTATGATCGGGACCAGTATTTTACCATGACCTTGCTGATGAGCATTGCCGCCATACTCAAAGCCCTGTTGTTTTACCTGATTGTAAAAATGTTGTATGACAAAAAAATAAACCTGGCACAACCATTTAGTGAGAGGGCCGGGTTTTTCATTCGGAATATGGGCTATGTCGCTTTAGGTATTGGCCTGTTTTCCTGGTCAGGTGCCAGGTACACCTGGTGGCTGGTAGAAAAGGGAGTGGCAATGCCTGATGTGCAGCATTTAAGACTGGGAGGTGCAGATGTATGGCTGTTTATGGGTGTTGTCCTGCTGGTTATAGCCCATATTTTTAAGCGTGGAATAGAAATGCAAACAGAAAACGAATTAACCGTATAGCCATGCCGATTATTGTAAACCTTGATGTTATGATGGCAAAGCGGAAAATGTCGCTCAATGAGCTGTCAGAAAAAGTGGGTCTGACATTATCCAACCTTTCCATTCTCAAAACCGGTAAAGCAAAAGCAATACGGTTTAGTACACTGGAAGCCATTTGCAAAGTACTGGACTGCCAGCCTGCCGATATACTGGAGTATAAGGAAGCGTAAGGACCACAAAATTATCCCGGTCACCTATAAAGTACTACAATCATGAAAAAGCAAAACTGCTTTTCGCAAAAAATGGTTATCACGGTAATTTTTTCCGGAATGCTCCTGCTTACCGGGAGTTGTAAACAGGCAGCCCGGGTTGAAGAACAGGTTCAGCCGGGCCCGGCATTTCAGCAAAAGCTGAAACCCCCGAAAGTTGAAATGAATTATACTGCTATTAAAAAAACCATACTGCCTTTGCTGACTGAAAACGGAACGATGCTTCCCCTGCTCCTTTTTTTCCCGGTCGTCTATTAATCATTTAATGCGCTGTCAGCTTTTTCTCATTGCCATACAGAAGGCATTTTTTAAATCACTTACCTGCTTAAAAAGAAAATCCTTCATGCATAGAAGGATTGCATAAAGGATCTTTCTTTTCTGGTAGAATTTGCGGAGACGGCGAGATTCGAACTCGCGATACGGTTTCCCGTATACACACTTTCCAGGCGTGCTCCTTCAACCACTCGGACACGTCTCCTTAAAACGGGTTGCAAAAATACAGTTTCCCTCCTTAGAGGCCGAATAATTTTTGGGCATTGCGGGTCGTTGCCACTGCTATTTCCTCAGTAGTAATATTTTTCAATTCCGCCAACTTATCCGCTACAAAACGGATATAGGCCGGCTCATTCCGTTTGCCCCGGTAAGGTACCGGCGCCAGGTAAGGGGCATCGGTCTCCAGCACAATGTTGTCGAGACTGATAGCCGCTAAAGCAGTATCC
>DAOLFO010000187.1:0-6501 GCA_035326305.1 Chitinophagaceae bacterium | reverse complement strand
TGAAAGCGGCCAACAGCCAGCACCTCATTCGTAAATCCTAAATCGAAATTCGTAATTCACCATGCCGTACATCTAACAGCTAATAGCTATTAGTAAATTCCCAAATCAGAAACCCCACTCCATTTCTGTACAGCCTATTGGTGCGCCGGGCGGCATTTCCCGGTGCAGGGTGGGCTTTGCCTCTTCGGGCTTTTCCATCCGCTTCAATGCAAGCACCAGGTGGCCTCTATAGCTGCTGTTTGTTGTTGTTTTTTGTTGTGCTGTGATAAATATTTTCAACTCTGCCAGCGCCTGCTGCAAAGCCGCTTTTACTGCAAATGAGTTATTATCATTTACACTGGCGGAAAGAAGGTACGTGAGCAGCACCTGCTCTGTCTGCATCTGTATCAGTGCTTCTATATTTTTTTTGCGGGGTGCTTTCCATGTTTTACTGATAAGCGTATTTACCATTTCAGATACGCCCAGCCCATTGTACAGTGCTTCGTACTGCACCATGCGGCTCAGCCGCTGCGGGTTAAATAAAAACGATAAGGGAAAATCAGCCGCCGTTTCCGCCGGGCTCAGCAGGTCAAATGCAAGCCCGGTCCTTTTGCGGAACAATTCCCTTGAAGCATCATAACCTGCCGGACGCGGGGGCAGCAGCGCCGCTATCTTTGGCGGAACGGACAAAAACGAAGGCTCCATACATTCCGTAAGCGCCAGCAGTGCCTGCACCTGTGTTGCTTTGCTGATTGGTTTGGTGATGAGTTGCCCGTCTCCTTTCAGCGCATAGCGGTAATCCATGCCACCCACTAATTTAGTCACCGCCTCTGCCTGGTAGCGGTGATAAAAATAAACCGGCACCAGCACATCTTCCAGCAGGGCCATAGGTGTACCGGGCAGTATGTTTTTTTCGCCAAAGTTTTCCAGCGCTTTACTTCGTACCTGCATGGTATTCCTCAGTTCCGCCACAGCATCGCTTCCGTTATCCCACAGGTGTGCCTGCGGGTGCAGGCCACCTGCAGCCCTGGCATCCTGGTCAGCAATGTACTGCAGCCCTTTTGCTGCTGCATCACGCAGTATTTTATCCAGCGCGGCAGCCTCATTAGCCCCTGCGGGAAAATGCTGGTAGCCGTACATCACCGCTACCTTATCCCACTCACCGATTTTATCATCGTATGCTTTGCTTAAATCAATTTGCCCTGATGCATTCAGCTCCGCCTGCGGATGCGGATAGTCCATTACGCTGGCACGGTTGCTGATGCTGGCAGCGTAGTTATGCATCAGCCCGATGGTATGCCCCACTTCATGAGCAGATAACTGCTTTAGCCTGTCCAGTGCCATCTTCAGCATTTTATCATCAGCCGGCACGCCGGTTTCATAGGGCGCCAGCAGGCCGGTGGCAATTAAATAATCCTGCCTTACACGAAGTGAACCCAGTGTTACATGCCCTTTGATGATCTCTCCCGTGCGCGGGTCCACTACCGAAGCGCCATAGCTCCACCCGCGGGTAGAGCGGTGCACCCAGTTAATCACATTGTACCGCACATCCATCGGATCGGCATCTTCGGGCAGCAGCTTTACCTGGAAAGCATTTTTATAGCCTGCTGCTTCAAAAGCCTGGTTCCACCAGCCGGCCCCCTCCAGCAGGGCGCTGCGTATAGGCTCAGGCGTGCCATTATCGAGGTAATAAATGATGGGGGCCACTGCTTCGCTCACAGCAGCGCCCGGGTCTTTTTTCTGCAGGCGGTGCCGCATGATATATCTTTTTTCTATCGGCGCAGAAACAGGTGAAGCAAAATCATAAAAAGAAACAGGTATATAGCTGCTGCGTGCATCATACAGGCGGGGCTGGTAATTATTATCCGGCAGCTCTACAAAAGAATGATGCAGCCGCAGGGTAATGGCTTCGGGAGAAGGCGCTACGGAACGTACATAGCTGCCGACATTGCCATCATTATTTACATACGTGACCGTAATTTCAAACTCTGTGTTTTTCGGAAAATTTTTTGTGCGGGGCAGGTAGAATGCAGACCTGCTTTTATCCAGCGAGTAGCTGCCCTGCTGCGAAGAGCGCAGCCTGCCACTCACCTGCATGGCATCCCTTATCAAAAAATCGGTAGCATCCACCAGGTACCTGTCACCAGTTTGCGCCTCAATGGTGAATCCCCATAAAACGGATTGTGCAAACGACTGCTCTACCGCACGTCTTTCTGCTGCATCATCCGTCAGGGCACGGTAGCGGTAGTTGGGCTGCACCAGCAATAATTTTTTTCCCGCTTTCTGAAATTTTACCAGCCTGTCATCACCCAGCAGCCCGCGGTCAAGGCCCACATCATTGGAGCCCAGCCCGCCGGGAAGGGAGGTCACATACAGCAGCTCTGTTTCTGTTTTCGATATTTCCAGCCATATTTTACCGGCCTGCTCATCATAGTAAAATGGCAAAAACCCTTCCTGCCGGGAAAGGTTTTTTACTTTATCTTCTATGGAAGCGGATGATTGCGCTGAACAAAAAAATGGTAATGCACCAGCGAGAAGGATGAGGAGCTTCTTCATGCAGCAGATAATTTTATCTGCTAAAGTTAAGGTATAAGGCCTTGATTTATTTTCAGGATGATGTGGTATCGCCGGCTTTGTTATTCTTCCACCAGCGGTAGCCAATCACGCCCACAATAGCCATCGGGAAGAATGCGAGATACAAAATTCCGCCATTCATGCCCTTGGCCGGCTTCTCACCTAATTGCTGTGCTGTTTTTGTGCAAATGGAGCATTGTGACATAGCTGCCGGAGTGGCAAAAATCATAAAAGCAATCACGCATACACCAGTCAGTATCCTCTTTTTCATTGCTGCCTGTTTTTTTGTACCGCAAAAATACAAACTCTGGCCGGTATGCACTTCCTTAAAAAAAGCAGGCGCCGCTGATTTACCTGGCGCCTGCTGCCAGCCGGTAGGCTACGGAAAAGCCCAGCCCCCTGTTTTTTACGCTCAGCTCAGGGTTATCCCTGTTGATATTGCTTACTCCATGACTATACCGCACACCTATCGAAAACCCGTTTTTCAGGTCATACTCAGCGCCGGTCACAACAAAAAAATCATTTTCCTTCAAATATTCTTTCAGGTTTACACTTTCATCGCTATCAGATGTTTGCGATTTGGCCGCCACCAGCACACCCAACTGCGGGCCTGCAAAAACAGACAGCCCTTCCGTGGTATTAAATTTCAGCAATACAGGCACTACCACATATCCCTGGTTATATTTCACTTTGTACACTTCCTTATACCGGATACCATACGTGGCATAGCCGGCTTCCGCCTGTATGGAAAACAGCCGGTTGATGCGAAACTCCGATAAAAAAGCAGCATCAAATCCAAAGCGGTCTTTCAATTGTGTGGCCGAGGCCGAGCTGGCCCTGTAATTGCTGAGATGGAGCCCGGCCCGCAACCCGAGCTTTACCGATTGGGCCTGCATGGTGTTTAACAGGAATAATGTTGCTAAGAAAAAAATTGTTTGTTTCATATTCCACAGATTGTGTTGTTAAAAAAAAATAGCAGGTAGAAAGAAAGCGGCTCTTCACCGCTTCTTTCATGGTCAAACCAACTACTGCTTATGAAAACCGTCCGTATTAAAAAGGTGAATAAATATCAGTTGCCGGCCCTGGTCATTTCCCATGCGCCTTCATCTACGTTGGGATAATAACCCCAGTCCCCCAGCAGCCTGCCCTCCCCGGGATAAAAAGCCGCCATGATGGAAAAGTCTGCATTTCCCACACTAAAATCTGCCATCAGGATATTATTTTGCATTTCCCATTCGCCGGTGCCCTTTACATTGCCCGCTGCATCAATACGCTCTATTATTCCGTTAGGAAGAATATTAAAACCAAACTGGTAGCCGGTATGGCTGGTGCCAAAGCCATACGTGCCCTGCCAGGTTCCTTCTATCGTTACAGGATTAGGTGATTTGCTTTTGGAGCAGGAAGTAAAAACGGCGGCAAACAGCAGGCCCAGTATGATGATGCCGCCTGTACCGCGCAGGCGCTTGCTTACAGATAACATAAAACAGGTTTAATGATTAATGATTTTTGATCAGGATACAAAGCTACTTCCGCCCGGCAGCTTGTGTATAAGCTATTGCGTAAACTGCTTTTTTGTTGAGTGGATGAAATAAAAAAGCTGCTGTGCATGCACAGCAGCCCGTATAAGCAGTAACACAGGGATGATCAGAACCTGGAAAACAGCTCCATAAACTCCTGCCGGCGGCTGCGGGAGATAGTGATCTGCGCATCATTGTCCATTATGATATAGCCGCCATCGCCTCTTACAAATTTTTTTATCCGGTTAATGTTAATAAGAAAGGAGCTGTGCACCCGGTAAAAATCTGGGCCGCTCAGCGCTTCATCAATTTCCTTCAGCACTTTTGACACTACTATCTTCCTGCCGCCTGCCAGCACCACATGGGTATAGTTGCTGTCTGCTTCGCAATAAATGATATCTGCCGTGGGCACAAATACCAGCCCGTCGCCGGTAGTGAGCGCTATACGCTGCGGCGTGCCTTTTACCGTTTCCCTGATATTTTGCAGCAGCAGGCTGAACTGCTCCCGTACCGGTACTGATTTTTTTTCCTTTATCCGCTCTATGGTCACTTTCAGGTCTTCGGGATCCACCGGCTTCAGCAGGTAGTTTAATGCAGCATATTTAAAAGCCTTAATGGCAAACTGGTCATAGGCAGTACAAAAAACCACATCAAAAAAAAGCCTGTCAAATTTTTCCAGCATATCAAAGCCATTCATGCGCGGCATTTCAATATCCAGGAACACTGCATCGGGCAAATGATGATTGATGGCTTCTATTCCCTGCTCAGCGCTATTGCACATCGCTGCTATTTGCACATCAGGGCAATAGGTCTTCAGCAGCCATTCCATCATTTCCAGCGCATTCTTCTCATCGTCTATCAGTACACATTTTATCATACAACATTTTTTAAGCGTCCACAGGTATTTTTAGTATCACTCTTGTCCCGGCAGCCATGCCGTTTTCGTCTTTCATATCTTCCACTTCTATCACAGCATCTATCTGGGCCTGGCGGCTTAGCAGGGCAAGCCGGTCTTCTGTCAGCTTCATGCCCAGCGATTTCCTGGATGATGCCGATTTGCTTTTCAGCTCCATGGCTTTCTCCCTTCCCACACCATTATCCTCTATCACACATTCCAGCAGTGTGGCCGTTTTGCGGCTCACCTGTATCAGCAGGTGGCCGGCAGTTTCCTTATGCAGCAGTCCATGCCAGATAGCATTTTCCACATAAGGCTGTATGATCAGTGGCGGCACGTATACGGAATCGGGCCTTACCTCCGGGTCTACTGTGATGGTGTAGGTAAACTGCTTTTCAAACCGGATGCTCTCCATCTCAATATACAGGCGCAGCGCTTCCAGCTCATTGGCCAGTGATACGGACTTGCTGTTTGAGTTGTCAAGTATCAGCCGTATCAGCTTGGCAAAGCGGGTCAGGTACAGCGATGCGGTAGCCTGGTCGCTCTTTACTATATAGCGGTTAATAGAATTAAGGCAGTTGAAAATAAAATGCGGGTTCATTTGCGCACGCAATGCCTGCATTTCCACATCGGCCATTTTTCGCTGGGTATCCATCAGTTTTGCTTCCGTTCTTGCTTTTTCCGCTTCGGCTTTCGCCTTTACAATTTTATTGGCGCACAAAGAAGCAATTGTAGTGAGGATAGACAAATGCTTTTGAGTAAAAAACCGCTTTTTTGAGTGCTCGCAGTCTATTACCCCCAGCACTTTCCCATTATAAATGATCGGCACCGCTATTTCAGAATACATCCCTGTTATATCGGCAATGTAGCGGGGGTCTTTCGTGGTATCCTCCACCAGCGCCGCTTTTCCGTTAAGGGCTACTGTACCGGTAATCCCCTTGCCCAGCGGTATTTCAATTGGCGATTTAATCTCTCCGGCAGCAGAGCTTTTAGGGCCATGCGCCGCCCGCTGCACCAGCATCTTTTTTTCATGGTCAATCAGGTAAATAACACAATCCTCAAAATGCAGGCGGCCGATACAATTCTTTGCCACATCCCACAGTATCGCTTTTACCGAATGGGTTTCGTATATGCTGGAAGCAAAATAATTAATGGCCTGCTCCGCTTCCAGCTCTTCCTGCTTTTCAGCAATCTTGCGGTTGCGGTTGCGGATAAACAACCATGCTGCAGTAGCAATGCTGATCAGCACCAGTGCAAAAAACCAGGGCTGCAGCCAGAACGGTTTTTTGATGGTAAATGAAAAGCTGTTGGCCGCCGGTATCCAGTCTACATTATTGATGCTTGCCTGCAGCAGCAGGGTATAGCTGCCGGCCGGCAGGGAAGTAAAACGTACATAGTGGCTGTTGCCCAGGTCTTTCCATTCACCATCCAGGCCCTCCAGGCGGTAGCGGTACTTTACTTTATCCGGGGTATTAAAGTAAGGGGCTACAAACCCCGCCTCCCGCGACCGTTCTGAATAGGGAATAGTGGCTTTTT
>DAOLFO010000186.1:0-6534 GCA_035326305.1 Chitinophagaceae bacterium | reverse complement strand
GAAAGTGCCGTTTAAGCTGGGCATACGGGTGGCAGCGGAAGAGGAGCCGACTTTTCCCTTTTATACATCCCGCCTTGGTATCAGGGCAAAGGACATACTGGAGTTTTATGTAGACCGGATTGAAGGGTACGAAAGCAAGTTCCAACTGAAGATGCTGCATATTTTCCTGAATAAGGGCATCAAGGATGATATTTATTACTGGAGCGAACTGAATAAGATCATCAACCTGTACTGCCAGCTTAAGAAGATATGCCCGGAGCTGGATTCTATTAATATCGGTGGAGGGTTCCCGATCAAGCACTCACTGGGCTTTGAGTACGACTACCAGTTTATGATCAACGAGATCGTACGAAATATTAAAGTGGCCTGTAAAAAAGCAAAAGTGCCCATGCCCAATATCTTTACCGAGTTTGGCAGCTATACGGTAGGCGAGAGCATGGCACATATCTACAGCGTAATAGCGGAGAAAGTACAGAACGACCGGGAAACCTGGTACATGATTGATTCTTCCTTCATCACCACATTGCCGGATACATGGGGCATTGGTGAAAAATTCCTGATGCTGCCGGTAAACAAATGGCATGCGGAATACCAGCGGGTGGTGCTGGGCGGTATCACTTGTGACAGTCACGACTACTACGATTCAGAGGAACATATCAACGAGGTATTTTTACCGAAAGTAAATAACGGGGAGCCGCTGTATGTAGGCTTTTTTCATACCGGGGCTTACCAGGATCAGATCAGCGGTTACGGTGGTATCAAGCATTGCCTTATTCCCTCGCCCAAGCATATCATTGTCGGCTATGACAGAAACGGAAAGCTGACAGACTGGGTATATGCTAAAGAGCAGACGGCACAGAGCATGCTGAAGATACTGGGCTATGTAAAGTAAAGCGGAAATGTATTAATAACCAGGAAGCCGGACTGCATGATGCAGCCCGGCTTTTGTATGTATAAGTTATCTTCTTCCCCTGTTGTAGCGGCGCCAGTCATTATACTGCGGATGACGGTAATATGCACGCTTTACATACCGGCGGTCGATATAGTAGCGGTTGCCATAGCCGCGCCAGTATATGTAGCCCTGCGGGCTGCGGTAATAGTACCTTCCGTCAGGATACCGGCTCACCATAATGCCCGGGCCCGGACTGATGATCAGGGAAAAGGAAGTACGGGGCGGGGGCGGAGGTGGGTACGAAGGATAATGCCGGCCCGATCCGCAACTGCTCAGCGCAATTGCCGCTATCGCCAGCATTCCTGCCGTTTGTACAATTCTTATTCTTTTCATGCTGAATGATTTTATTTTAGGACGGTAAACTGTTCCGTTCATTTACTTAAAGCTTGTTAATATGCGCACTCTTCTCATATCCTTAACAATACTCACCTGCCTGCCCGTACAGGCGCAAACGGCGGAAGACTCTGTAAAGGCAGTTGTTAATAGCTTATTTACTGCCATGAAAAATGCGGATGCAGAAATGATGAAGTCTGTAATGGCAGCAGATGCGGTGCTGCAAACGGTATCAAAGAATAAAGAAGGGCAGGTGATGGTAGCCGGTGAAAATATGGCAGATTTTATTTCATCTGTCAGCAAGCTGCCCAAAGGAGCGGCGGATGAGCGCATCACATTTGATGTCGTAAAGATTGACGGGGCGCTGGCCCTTGCCTGGACACCTTACCAGTTTTATTACAATGGTAAATTCAGCCATTGCGGCGTAAACTCCTTTCAACTGGTACGCTTTACTGATGGCTGGAAGATCCAGTATATCATTGATACAAGGAGGAAAGGAGGATGTGGAGAGTAAGGGGCCGTATGCTTGTGCGTGATGTAAGGCATATAGTTTAAGGCCTGTGATATACCATCTGCACACTACTATGTCCATATATCTTGCTATGCCCGGGTAATGGGCTATTGAAGGCTTTTCCAGGCAAAGCCTGTGCAGGCAGAAGTTTGCTGGTGCGGTGCCTTATTTCAGCCGGTATTTTTTATTCACCTTTTCACTGTTGAAATACCTGTCCAGCTCTTTTTCAGAAATGGTGGAAGGTTCCAAAGCTATGTCCACTAACTGTGCCTGTGCCTGCCTCAGCTCATCTTTCAGCTTGCCGGTTTTTTTCTGTATATCCGGGTCACGCTCGCCTATCAGTGTGTTTTCTGTCAGCATATAGTTCAGGCGCTTGATAGTAGTGCGTATCAGTGATGCCTGGTTTTGCTCGGCTGTTTTTACCGGGGAGGTAGCTTCTTTGATAGGGGTAAGGGCCACACCAACGCTGGGCAGCACTTTTCCCGTATTCTGTGCGCTTTTGCTGGTGGAAGTATTGAGTATAGTGCCGGTAAGGGCAGCGCTGCCGGCCGTTACATCAAAACCGGAACGGGTGCCCTTTGTTTTTCTTACCCTTTTATCCAACTGGTAAAACACGTACATCAGGCGTTTAGTATAATCCCGTATGCTGCTGTCAATTGATTTATGTTCCTGTACGGCAAAGGGATAGTTCAGCGCATTTCTGACAAGTATCCGCATATTAGCCGTATCCCTTACCTGGAAGCGGGTGGAGCCAATAAACGTGAAGATGACTTCCTTTTGCTTCTTATCATCTTCTTCTGTTACAAAATCATAAGGGATGGTCCAGGTAAACCGTTCATCGCATTTTTTTACCAGGGTATAGTTGGTAAGCGAGATGCTGCTGGAAAAGAGGATATGCTCAATGGGAAAATTGCCCGATTCGCATAGCACATCAAAAGAGATGGTCTGTCCTTCGTCGGCTATCAGTGTGCTGGCCACGCTGAACTTGAGCCTGGAAGGCACTACTTCCGTATTATAAAAAATGATGGTAAAGCTGGTATCCACTTTTTCCCTGGGGTCGGAGAGGTTTTGTACGCCAAGGCTCACGGTATATTCCTGGTCATACTTCAGCTTGCCGGAAAGGAAAAATGATTTTTCCGCCTTGAAAGACAGCAGGCCATTATCCTTGTGTATCTTCAGGCCGATGGGTGAGTTTTTCAGGTACCAGTAGTACTTGGTCAGGTCTTTATTAATATGCAGCTGGTAGCTGAGCATGGAGTCAACCGACAGCGTAAAAAACGGGTTGAGGTTGGTGATGCGCAGCGGTGTATCCACTACCGCAGGCGGTATCTGCAGGCTGGTATCCTGTTTTACAGGGATAGTATCCGTCACTTCCTGGCTGCTTGCCACCATACCCATGCAGAGCACGGATAACAAAGGGAATAAGCTTTTTTTAATCATGTCTCGTACCGATATACAGGTCAAACGCTGGCAAATTTACCGTATTTTATTATAAGCGCTTGTATTTACTCACAGCAGGCAGCCCGGAACTTTTTAAAATAAAAAAAGAACCCCACCGTGGAAACGGCGGGGTGTAAACCAAAACCAACTGCTTATGAGAAAGAATCTTTATTGTATAGTTATTTCCTGTTTTGCTGCTTTGACATCTTCCTTCTTCGGAAGGTTTAATGTCAGCACACCATTTTCATATTTCGCAGCCACACTATTAACATCAATTTTTTCGTCTATGGTAAATGACCTTTCAAATGAACGGTAGCTGTACTCTCTGCGGATTTGCTTTTCATTCTCCGCTTTGCTCTCTTCTTTCTTCTCTGCAGAAACAATCAGTTGCTGCTGATCCACCGTTACTTTAAAATCTCCTTTTTCAAATCCCGGCGCCACCACTTCCAGCACATAATCCTTGTCTGTCTCTTTGATGTTTACCGGCATCAGGGCTGTTTTTCCCGGCTCATTTTTCGAAAAGACGGGGAGGTCTGTGAAAAAGTCATCCAGGAAATTGTTAAAACTTCTGTTAAAGGGCTTCTGGTTAAATTTTACAAGTGTCATGGTTATCTCTTTTAATTTTTTTGATTATTAAGAAGTACAAACCTCTTTTTTCAAACGGTGTACCAGCGTAGTTTTGGGGTAATAATGCTGCAAAAGCGGCTGAAAATGCAGCTTGTTAATGACAAAAAGTCCTTTTGTTGTCAATTGTGCTGACATTATTTCCTTTTTTTATGCAGCACAACTTTTTCAATACTTTTGTGTTCCTTTTTAAATTAAAAACTGATATGTATCCAGAAGAGATAGTAATCCCGATGAAAGAGGAGCTGACCGACAATGGTTTTTCTGAGCTCCTTACCCCGCAGGAAGTAGATGCGCAACTGGCTAAAGAAGGCACCACGCTGGTGATGATAAACTCGGTGTGCGGCTGTTCGGCAGGCTCTGCCCGCCCCGGAGTGCTGATGGCGGTGGCCAATGCAGCCCGCAAGCCTGATTACCTGACCACCAGCTTTGCCGGCTTTGATATAGATGCCATCAAAAAGCTGCGTGAGCATTTGCTCCCGTACCCGCCGTCTTCGCCGGCTATTGCGCTTTTTAAAGATGGCAGGCTTGTTCATTTCATTGAGCGGCACCAGATAGAAGGGCGGCCCGCACAGTTGATCGCCAATAACCTGATTGGTGCTTTTGAAGAGCACTGCAATTAAAAAAGTTATTTACTCCATACTATTTTAAGTTATCATCATACCTCTCTTTCCGGGAGGTATTTTATTTTCCGCAGGCTTGTTTTTCCATTGTATATTCGCCTGCTAAACCAACAATCGGCTAATGTATCCCAATCTTTATTTTGCTTTTAAGGATTTATTCGGAGTGGAATGGAAGTTTCTGCGGTTTGTAAATTCGTTTGGTTTTTTTGTAGCCATAGCCTTTATACTGGCCGCTGTGGTGCTGGCCGCTGAGCTGCGCAGAAAGAGCCGCCAGGGACTGCTGCAGCCAACAGAAATGCAGGTAATGGTGGGCAGGCCGGCCACGGCAACAGAACTGCTGCTTAATTTTCTCCTGGGCTTTTTGCTGGGGTACAAGATACTGGCCTTATTTATTATGGATGGCGCTGTCACGGAAGATCCGCAGGCGTTTATTTTTTCCGGTATCGGTAGCTGGCCGGCAGGCATTGGCCTGGGGCTGCTCTTTGCCGGTATGAAATGGTATGAAAAAAATAAGCAGAAACTGGATAAGCCGGAAAAGCGTACTGTGCGCATATGGCCGCAGGACCGGGTGGGGGAGATGACCATACTGGCCCTGGTATTCGGGTTGGTGGGGGCCAAGCTGTTTGATATTTTTGAAAACTGGAGTGGCTTTCTGAAAGACCCGGGAGCTTACCTGTTTTCCCCGGCAGGCCTTACTTTCTACGGGGGGCTCATCTGTGCGGCCCTTGCCATCTGGCTCTATGCCCGCAGGCACCGTATCGGCTTCTGGCACCTGAATGATGCGGCAGCGCCGGCGCTGATGCTGGCTTACGGAGTAGGCCGTATCGGTTGCCAGGTATCGGGCGATGGTGACTGGGGCATTGATAATCCCAAACCCAATCCCTTTAGCTGGCTGCCTGACTGGATGTGGTCTTACACCTATCCGCATAATGTAAATGAAGTAGGTGAGCCCATTCCCGGATGTGTGGGTAAATACTGTAATGAACTGGCCACCCCGGTATATCCCACGCCTTTTTATGAGGTCATTATGGCCCTGCTCCTGTTTGCCCTGCTGTGGGCAGTGCGCAAGAGGCTGAAAGTGCCGGGTACCCTGTTTGCCCTGTACCTGATGGTAAACGGCCTTGAGCGCTTCCTGATAGAAAAAATAAGGGTGAATACCCGCCTGAATATTTTCGGGTTTCAGCCCACGCAGGCAGAAGTGATTTCCACCCTGCTGTTCCTGTCAGGGCTTGGGCTCTGGATCTATCTCCGGCGGAAGCATGCCGGCCAAAAATCCACATCCCGGCTGCCGGGCGGGCCTGCCTGATAATTTTTACATTTCTTTTGAAAGGGGCTGCTGGCAAGGGTTTGAGCCAATGGGCCTGTGTTGCCTGTATTTTTCTGCCTGCCGTACAGGCATTTTATTAACAAACGCTATGAGATGTCGGGTTTGTGTGTTACCTTTGCCAATGGACTTGGACGGTTCTGAATTTAACTACCCTTTGCATCTTTCTGCAAACAAAGACTGTCTATTATTCGTTTGTTATTAAAACACAGAAGCTATTATGAGGCAGCTAAAAATTGCTACCCAGATTACAAACAGGGATTCCCAGGCAGTTGAGAAATACTTGCAGGAAATTTCTAAAATTTCAATGATCACCCCGGAAGAGGAGACCACCCTCGCCCAGAAAATCAAAATGGGCGACCAGCGGGCTTTGGACAAGCTGGTACAGGCCAACCTTCGTTTCGTGGTATCTGTTGCTAAGCAATACCAGCACCAGGGATTATCGCTGAGTGACCTGATCAATGAGGGCAACCTCGGCCTGATCAAAGCTGCCCAGCGCTTTGACGAAACAAAAGGTTTCAAATTTATCTCTTATGCCGTATGGTGGATCCGCCAGTCCATACTGCAGGCTCTGGCTGAGCAGGGCAGGCTGGTGCGCCTTCCGCAAAATAAAATTGGTACCTACAATAAAGCTAATAAAGCCTATATGGCTTTTGAGCAGGAGCATGAAAGGGAGCCTTCTACGGAAGAACTGGCCGAACTGCTGGAGATGAGTGAAACGGAGATC
>DAOLFO010000185.1:0-6542 GCA_035326305.1 Chitinophagaceae bacterium | reverse complement strand
GTGAATCAGGCTGGCAAACCGGATCGGTTGGTTCCGGATCTGTAAAGCCGGCTTCTTTCTGACAGGAAGAAAAAAATAACAGTATCAGGCTGGCAAAGGGCAGGAGTAATTTTATCATCAGTGGCAGGGTTTAAATTATCCGGCAGCAAGATAATAAACAGGGCTGGTATATAAAACAGGATTTCCTTTAGCCAAACTGTACCGAAGTCATATTCAGTGATCCGGCCACTAACTGATCGTTGAAGAACAAAGGAGCTTCATTCTCCTGCCTTAACCCCAGCGTATACATCAGCGGGTAGTAGTGATCGGGAGTGGGAATGGCCAGCCTTGCTGCCGGCCCCAGTTTTTCATAATCAATAAGCGTTGCATGGTCGCCTTCGGAAATTTTTTTCTTAAATAATTCATGCATTTCTATGGCCCAGTCGTAGCCATAGCCCGGCACATCCAACTTGTCCCATGCCACCATGCGCAGGTTGTGCACCATATTGCCGCTGCCAATAATGAGCACGCCTTTTTTGCGAAGCCCTGCCAGTTCTTTTGCCAGTGCATAATGATAAGCAGCGGGTCTGCCATAGTCAATGCTGAGCTGCAGTACGGGAATCTTTGCCTCCGGGTACATGCGCCTTACTACCGTCCATGCGCCGTGATCCAGCCCCCAGTCATGATCCAACCCTACATTTGTTGACTGGATCAGGGAGCGTGTCTCTGTTGCCAGTGAGGGGTTGCCCGGTGCTGGGTATTGCACCGCAAACAATTCCTGCGGAAACCCGCCGAAGTCATGAATGGTACGCGGGTGCTCCATAGCTGTGATATGCGTGCCGCGTGTGAGCCAGTGGGCTGATATCACCAGCACCGCTGCAGGAACCGGAAGGTCTTTTCCCAATTGCTCCCACTGCCGGCTGAATGGATTGTTTTCTATACCATTCATTGGCGATCCATGCCCGATAAAAAGCACCGGCATCAGTTGGCTGCCTGTTTTCAGCTCATCTGTAAATTTTTTTAAACTGCTTAAACTGCCCATAAAAATAGCTCCGTTATTTTCCCGGCTCCTGCTGTAATAACAAAATAAGGTACCCCTGGTTGAGTGGCAGGGGCTGGCAATATGTTAAAGGATTTAAGCTAAATCCGACAGCATTCAGGTATCGGCCATTTCCGCCGCCCATTTGTCCCGGTCATCGGGGCTGAACTTCCAGGGAGCGAAATTGTTTTCTACATTTCCAAACATTGCATTCCATTCCTGCGGCGCATTGCTTTCTTCCATCACCAGGTAGCGGCGCAACTGCAGGATGATATCGAGCGGGTTAATGCTGACGGGACATTCCTGCACACAGGCATTGCAGGTAGTGCAGGCCCTTAATTCTTCCACCGAAATATAATCGTGCAACAAGCTTTTACCATCTTCCTTCCATTCACTGTTTTTATTTAGCTGCTTACCTATTTCCTCTGCCCGGTCGCGGGTATCCATCATGATCTTACGAGGAGAAAGCAGCTTGCCTGTAATATTAGCGGGACAGGCGGCTGAGCAGCGGCCGCATTCGGTGCAGCTATAGGCATCCAGGATATTTTTCCAGCTTAACTCTGTTACATCTTTAGCACCAAACTTTTGCGGCGGGGGTGCATCGGCAGGCACCAGTTCCGGCTGCATGGCGTACAGCACTTCGTTCTGCACCGAGGGCATATTTTCCATTTTCCCCATAGGGGTCAGCCGTGCATACCAGGCATTGGGAAATGCAAGTACGATATGCAGGTGCTTGGAGTAAGGCAGGTAGTTGAGAAAAGCAAAAATGCCAATGATGTGCAGCCACCAGCAGCCGCGTTCCACCCATTGCAGCCCTTCATTGCTCATGCCATTGAGCAGCGGTTGCAGATGTTGCGAAAAAACAAAATTGCCGGTAGGATGTGCGGCATAATGTTCCACTCCTCTTGCCTGCAGCAGCGTATCGCTGGCATTCAGGAAAAGGAAAAGCGACATGAGCACAATCTCTGTAATCAGGATATAATTGGCATCGCTGCGGGGCCAGCCATCCAGGTCTTTGCTGATAAAGCGGCGCAGCTTAATGATATTTCTGCGGATGAGGAAAATGCCGCAGGCAACGATGACCAATACCGCAAGTGCTTCAAATGCATTGATCAGGAAAGTGTAAAGGCCGCCAAGCAATGGAGCAAAAAGGCGATGGGTGCCAAAAATGCCATCCAGTACTATCTCCAGCACCTCTATATTGATAATGACAAAACCTGCATACACAAAAAAATGCAGCACGCCTACCAGCGGGTTGCGAAACATTTTCTTTTGACCAAAAGCCAGCAGCAGCAGGTTGCGCCAGCGCTGGTCCGGGTGATCGTTTATCTGCTCCGCCCTGCCCAGCCGGATATTGCGGATGATCTGGCGTGCTTTCCGGGTAAACAGAACGATAGCGGCAATGCTGACAAGCAGGAATAAAATTTGTTGGGCCATCTGCATGATGATGTGGTTACAATTGCTAATTTACAGCTTGTTATTATAAGGTAGTTAAAAGAATCAGGAAGTATATGGCAGATGGGAGAAAATACATACTGGACCAGGCAACAGCAGCAAGAAAGCTGCAGCGTATGGCGCTGGAGATAGCAGAGCAGAATGCCGGCGAAAAAGAGCTGATACTGGCGGGCATTGCTGACAACGGGGTGATGCTGGCGCACCTGCTTGCAGAGCTGATCAGCAGCAGTGCAGGCATTCCTTCCCGGCTTATCACCATTACGCTTGATAAAAGGAAGCCGGCTGATATTGTTTTAAGTGAAAGCCCGGACTTTAATGATAAGGTCATCATCCTGGTGGATGATGTGGCCAACAGCGGGAAAACGATGCTGTATGCGCTCCGGCCGTTCCTGCAGCAGCACCCGCGCAAGATACAGACGGCAGTGCTGGTGGGCAGGAGCCATAGCTCCTTCCCGGTACATACAGACTATGTGGGGCTGTCAGTAGCCACCACTTTGCAGGAGCATATTTTTGTAGAAGTGGATGGCACTACGGTCACAGGGGCTTACCTGCAGTAAGCATATCAGAAGTACAGCGGGTAAAGTTTCAGTTTCCCCTTACTATTCAGCATCACAGAAGGCGCAGGGCATTTAAAAGCGTTCAGCACGGTGAAAGTTGTTTTCAGGAAACGGCTTTTTGTTTTGATTTTGGTAAAATCAATATCCGGCGCCAGGTAAAACTCCCGGGTGCGGGCTATATCATACCGTGTTATTTCAGCGCCTGCTTCATTGGCCCATTTGTTTTCAAATCCGCCAAACATACCGCCTGCTCCGTAGCCAGCCGCTATATTCAGCCAGGCCGGCCATTTGCTTTCGGGTATAAATGAACGGATGTTTATACTCAGCCAGTAAGTTTGTGCATTATAATCTTTCAGCATCCTTTCATTCCAGTTGCTGCCATACAGGTCATTGGCGCGGGCATCCAGTTGCGGGTCTTTATAATTTTTCGGGTGAAAGGAAAATTTGACCTGTATCCGTTGCTCCTGCCATAGCAGCTCCTGCGTGGTAAACAGTGCAGCGCCGGTAAAATTGGCCGCTATATCGCTCCAGCTCCATCCCCACTTGGCCGAATGTCCGTCCAGGTATTCAATGCCGGTGAGGTAGATGAGCCCGCTGACTCCGCCTATGATGGCTGCTTTGCGATCCGGCACCCCCGCCCAGCGCCACATAGCGGCCGATGCACGGCTGGTGTTGGCGGCTGTCCATACATGCCCTGCTTTATCCATTTGCAGCCACTCTTTGCTATCGTTAAATGTGTGAAAGCGGGTACGGGGCTCATTTTTATACCAGGCCCTGTTGAGGAGAAGGAGCGAACTGCCATAGCCGGCCACATTCAGCCCGCCAATCAGCCACTGCCTTTCTTTTTTTTGTTTGCTGGTAAGGGCCGGCAGGCTGTCTGCCTGTGCATGACCATGCAGCGGACAAAGCGACCATAGCAAAAGCGTGGCGGCTGTAATAGCGATAATATTTTTTTGAATTGTCGGCAAAACCTGTCAGCTTGCTCCGGGCTTCCGGGCGGCTACAAAAATAAGCGGATACTGCCTGGAAACACGAATGCAGGAGATATATCCTGCAAACGAAATGAGACAGGATGTTTAGTATGGCCGGCTCATTTTTTAACACAATATGCAGCGCCGGATTTTGACCGGCCGCTATTCTTTTTAAAAATGAAAACATCTATCTTACAGCCTCTAAGTAAAATATCAACCATAAATATAAAACAACCATCATGAACGATGCCATACAGGAGAAAATACAGGTTTGGCTCAATGGCAGCTTTGACCAGGCTACTAAGGATGAAATAACAGCACTTCAAAAAGATAACCCTGCTGAGCTGACGGATGCTTTTTACCGCAACCTGGAATTTGGCACCGGCGGCCTGCGCGGCATCATGGGAGTGGGCACCAACCGGATGAATAAATATACAGTGGGCATGGCCACCCAGGGCTTTGCCAATTATCTTAAAATCTCTTTTCCCGGCGAAGCAGTGAAGGTAGCGCTGGCGCATGACAGCCGCAACAACAGCCGCTTTTTTGCAGAAACCGCCGCTAATGTATTTGCGGCAAACGGGATCAAAGTGTTCCTGTTTGAAAGCCTGCGCCCCACACCGGAATTATCTTTTGCTATCCGGCATCTTGGCTGTCATGGCGGGGGGGTCTGCACCGCTTCTCACAATCCCAAAGAGTATAACGGCTATAAAGCCTACTGGAATGACGGCGCCCAGTTAGTGCCGCCGCATGATAAAAATGTGATAAAGGAAGTGGAGAAGATTGCGGGAATTGATGAAGTGAAATGGACAGGCGGGGAAAGTAATATCACCCTCATCGGTAAAGAAACAGATGAGGCGTATATCGCTATGGTGAAAGGGTTGAGCGTATACCCGGAAGTAATTGCGAAGCAGGACGACCTGAAAATTGTATATACACCGGTGCATGGCACAGGCATCATGCTGGTGCCGCAGGTGCTGAAGGCCTTTGGCTTTACCAATGTTACCATTGTAAAGGAGCAGGAGCAGCCGGATGGCAATTTCCCTACCGTGGTATATCCCAACCCGGAAGAAAAAGATACCATGAGCATCGGGCTGCAAAAAGCAAAAGAGCTGGATGCGGATATACTGCTTGGCACTGACCCCGATGCAGACCGGGTGGGCATTGGCGTAAAAGATAATCATGGCAACTGGGTGCTGATGAATGGTAACCAGACAGCCGTGCTGGCGTTTAACTACCTGCTGGAAGCCCGCCGCGTAAAGGGTGTGGCGCAGCCCAATGATATGATCATTACCACCATCGTTACTACCGGAATGGCAGATGCGCTGGCCGCCGGCAATAAGGTGGCCTGCTACCGGGTGCTGACGGGCTTTAAATGGATTGCAGAAATGATCCGCCTGAAAGAAGGGAAAGAGAATTATGTGATCGGGGGTGAGGAAAGCTTTGGCCTGATGATAGGTGATAAGATAAGGGACAAAGATGCGGTAAGCGCCGTGGCCCTGCTGTGTGAAATGGCTGCCTATGAAAAAGAAAAAGGGAAAACACTTTTTCAAAAGCTCGTTGACCTGTACATACAATATGGTTTTTATAAGGAAGACCTGATCTCCATCACTAAAAGAGGAATGGACGGGCAGCAGCAGATTGCCGCTATGATGGAGGCCTACCGCTCCAATCCGCCAAAAGCTATCAACGGGGTAGCCGTTACACAACTGCTCGATTATGAATTACAGAAGGGAAAAAACCTGGAAACAGGGGAGGAGTGGGATATTACTTTGCCTAAGTCAAATGTGCTGCAGTTTATACTGGCAGATGGCAGCATCATATCTGCCCGCCCCAGCGGCACAGAGCCAAAGATTAAATTTTACTTCAGCGTGAAAGAAGATTTGAAAAGCGCTGCAGATTATGATGCTGTGAATGGAAAGCTGGATGAAAAAATCAAAGCCATCATAGCGGATATGAAGCTGGCATGATGGGGGATGAATTTTTAAATGGCAAATGACAAGAGACAAATAAGTACTAAAAGCTATTAGCCGTGGGTTAACAGCTTTTGGTTTTACCAGTAAGTAAAAAGGGGAAACGCAGCAGTTACCTGGTGGCAGCCAACAATTGGCAATCGTGAATTGTACATCCTGCTGCTAACAGCTCATAGCTAACGGACCATCGCAAATCATCAAATCAGAAATAATTAAATCAGACATCAATCAGCCAACGGACAACGACCACTGCTGCGTACACCGCACATTATACATCGTACATCTTGTAGCTTAATTTCCTTCTTTTTGCTGCAGGTTGATCGGTGGCAGGCTGTCAATAGCAGGCTGCGGGTTAGATTGTTTTTTCTTTTTACCGCCGGTAAAAAGCTCGCCCAGGTTGTCAAACTCCCGCCTGTAAGCAATGCTGGCTCCGGAGCGCTTGGTTCGGGCGGCGCCGGAAGTGTTGGTTGTCAGGTAATCGAGGTTTTGCCGGTAAAAAAAGCTGGCACGTATGGTGCCGCTCTGGTTGATGAGCCACTCTGCCGTTACGTCCGGTAAAAACTGTACGTTT
>DAOLFO010000184.1:0-6572 GCA_035326305.1 Chitinophagaceae bacterium | reverse complement strand
AAACCCCTGTTATCAACCCTGCCCGCTTCCCTGAATCCACTGGCCGGAGAAGGCGTGCATATTGTAACGGTGAATGATTACCTGGCCCGCCGTGACCAGGAGTGGAACGGGCCTATTTTTGAATGGCTCGGCCTGAAGGTAGACTGCATAGACAAGCACCAGCCCAACAGTGAACAACGCCGGCAGGCGTACCTGGCTGACATCACATATGGTACCAATAACGAATTTGGCTTTGACTACCTGCGGGATAACATGGTGCATGCACCGGAAGAAATGGTGCAGCGCAAGCACCACTTTGCCATGGTGGATGAGGTGGACTCCGTACTGATTGACGATGCCCGTACACCCCTGATTATTTCAGGGCCGGTATCCCGCGGCGGCGAAGACCAGCAGTTTCATGTGCACAAGCCCCGTATACAGCAACTGGTACAGGAACAGGAGCGCATCGTGCGCCATTCGCTCAACGAAGCAAAAAGGCTGATTGAAAAAGGAGAAGACGACCCGAAAAATGGCGGCCTGCACCTCTACCGTGCCTACCGCGGCCTCCCTAAATACGGCCCGCTGATAAAATACCTGAGTGAGCCGGGCATTAAAGTGAAAATGCAGAAGGCAGAGAACTATTACCTGCAGGATCAGCAACGGAATATGAAAGTGGTGGATAGTGAGCTATTATTTCATATTGATGAAAAGCAAAACTCCGTTGACCTAACTGATAAAGGCCTTAACATGATAACCCGCGCAGGGGAAGACCCTGAGTTTTTCATTTTGCCTGACATTGGTGTAAAGCTGGCTGAAGTGGAAAAAAGTGAAGTGGCGGCGGAAGAAAAGCTGCAGCAAAAAGAAGCGCTGCTCAATGACTATGCGCAAAAGGCTTACCGCATTCATACGGTACAGCAATTATTAAAAGCATATTCCCTTTTTGAAAAAGATGTGGAGTATGTAGTCATTGATGGTGCTATCAAAATCGTGGATGAGCAAACCGGACGTATCATGGAAGGGCGCCGCTACAGCGACGGCCTGCACCAGGCACTGGAGGCTAAGGAAAATGTAAAGATCGAAGCGGCTACCCAAACGTACGCCACCATCACGCTGCAAAACTACTTCCGGATGTACCACAAGCTTTGCGGTATGACGGGTACAGCCGAAACAGAAGCAGCAGAGCTGTGGAGCATTTATAAGCTGGATGTGGTAGCGATTCCCACTAACCTGAAAATGGTCCGCAAAGACAAGCAGGATCTTGTATATAAAACCAAGCGGGAAAAATACAAAGCGGTCATAGATGAGATAGAAGCGATACGCAATGCCGGCAGGCCGGTGCTGGTGGGCACCACATCGGTAGAGATCAGCGAACTGCTGAGCCGTATGCTGAATCAGAAAAAGATACCACACAATGTGCTGAACGCTAAGCAGCATGCCCGTGAAGCGCAGGTAGTGGCGGAAGCGGGGCTGGCCGGCGCAGTAACCATTGCCACCAACATGGCAGGCCGTGGTACAGACATCAAGCTGGGCCCTGGTGTGAAAGAGGCAGGCGGGCTGGCTATCATTGGCACGGAGCGGCATGAAAGCCGCCGTGGGGATCGCCAGTTGCGCGGACGTGCCGGCCGCCAGGGCGACCCCGGATCATCCCAGTTCTATGTATCGCTGGAAGATGACCTGATGCGTATGTTCGGCAGCGAACGCATTGCCTCTATGATGGACCGGCTGGGCTACAAAGAAGGTGATGTGATACAGCACAGCATGATCAGCAACAGCATACAGCGGGCTCAAAAGAAAGTGGAAGAAAATAACTTTGGCATCCGCAAGCGCCTGCTGGAATATGATGATGTGATGAACAAGCAGCGGAATGTGATCTATGGCAAACGGCAGCACGCCCTGTTTGGAGACAGGCTGGCGCTGGATATCGACAATGCTTTTTATGTAGTGGCAGAGGGATTAATATCCGGCTTCCGTGAGCAGGAAGATTATGAAGGATTTAAAATGGCCTGCATCGTCAACTTTGGCCTGGATACAGCTATTGATGAAGAAAGATTTAAGAAAGGCGACATCAACACCGTTGTAGAGCAATTGTATACCGAAGCTTCGGAAAGCTATGCCCGCCGGAAAGATGATCTGAAAAAGAATGCCATACCTGTATTTAAAAATATCCGGCAGACACAGGGCAGCCACATTGAGAACGTAGTGGTACCCTTCAGCGATGGCCGCAAAGGGCTGAACGTGCTGACCCCGCTTGATAAAACTTTACAGACGGAAGGAGAAGAATTAGCAAACTCCCTGGAAAAAACCATTACCCTGACGGTAATAGATGAAGCCTGGAAGGAACACCTCCGTGCTATGGACGACCTGAAGCAGAGCGTACAAACGGCCTACCTGGAGCAGAAGGACCCGCTGGTGATCTACAAAGTAGAGGCTTTCCAGCAGTTTAAAAATATGGATGCCGATGTCAATAAAGATATTGTTTCCTTCCTCTGCCACTCCTCCATACCGGTGCAGCAGCAAAATGCCCCGCTGAAAGAAGGGCGCCCGCAAAAGACTGACTACAGCAAGATGAAGGCCAATAAAGAAGAGATAGATGCAGCAGGCGATGACTATGCTGCTAATGAAAAAGATTACTTTGATCCTTCAGGAGGATCTGCTGTAAAACAGGAGCCGGTAAAAGTAGGTCCCAAAACAGGCCGCAATGATCCCTGTCCCTGCGGCAGCGGTAAGAAATATAAGCAGTGCCATGGAAAGGATGCATAAACACAAATCTTAAGTAATTAGATTTATACAAAAGAGATTGTTTGACAGCAGTCTCTTTTTTGTGCTTCTTTAGCAATTTTTATCATTTAAAGACCAGTGATATATTAATAAGTAAAATCCCTCTAATCCTAAATGGTAAATTTTAGGGGAAGCCCACATGAGTTGCGATAAAAGCAACTCCGAAAGGGATAACCCTTACAGATGCCATGCCGGAGCCTCTGTATCGTTTCCTACGATTTTTGCATCGACAGAACAAAACCCAGCAGCATCTGGAAAATCATCGGAAACGATACAGGCTATCCTAGTAAAAAATGCTCCAGATATCTACATCTGACTGCCTCTATGAAATAGGAGGAGGTCATATAAACTCTTAACTATCTTTAAAAAAAGATGCTGCTCTAAATCCGTTTACAAAAAATATTTTATACTCTTAAATAAAATCTCTACCTGCCCACTTTTCCTGTGTTGTCAATTGGTGATAAATATGGCACTAGCACCTCCGGAGTCACCATTAGGCAAAAAGGAAGGCACGCCATTTTTCCAGACTATTGCCTTGCTATCCCCACTATTCTCTGATTGATAGCCTACCACATAAACGTCTGTTCCTACTACCCATACTGCTTCAGCTGAACCAGATGCATTGGCAGGCGTTAAAATTGTTGCTGTGCCATTCTTCCAAAATTTTGCTATCTGTTTACCCTCTATCATCTCATTACCGGCAACATAGATATCATTACCTGAAACAAAAATTGATTTTGCATAAGAGGTCGCATTACCTAAAAAGGTTCCCACACCATTTTTCCAGACCTTTGCTACAGTTGTCGTGCCATTATGTTCGCCACCAGCAATATACACATCACCATTTGCCAAGAATACTGAAACAGCTTGTCCTGTACCTGTTCCAAGTATTTCAGGTGTTCCGTTTTTCCATATACAGGGTGGGCAATTAGCCAGGCCTTCCGAAAGACAATTGCCTCCACCGACGTATATATCTGTTCCTGAAACATAAACGGTATTAGCGATACTGCTATAATCGCCAATTGTAAGAGGTATTGACATCCCATTTTTCCAAATTCTTGCTTTTTGTATTTCGCCAACACGCTCCTGCCCTACAGCATAAATATCATTATTCGAAACAAAAACATCGAAAGGAGTAATCTCAGGAATATCCGGAAAAAAAGAAGTGGTTGTTCCGTTTTTCCATACTCGTGGGAGGTAATCTACTCCCGTAGCTTCTGTCCCTACTACATATACGTCAGATCCGGCGACAAACAGGGAATTTGCATGTCGTCCCGGCAAAGTGCTGCTCACTCCATTTTTCCAAACTTTAGGTTGCATACTCGTAGTTCCAAGAATATATATCGTTTGTGATGACGTTGTAAAAGATAATTCATTTCCATATGCAGTTCCTTCAGCATTAGTAGCATATGCTCTTACATAATACTTTTTACCGGCATCCAGCCCCGCCATTGTACTGGTGAACAGTCCTGTACCAGTTCCATCGTTCGTATGATTATTAGCTATCGTGGGATTGGGGGTTATACTCCAGCAAATGCCACGTCCTGTTACCGGAGATCCTCCATCCATAGTAATGTTACCGCCACTTGCCGCAACATTATTAGATACTGACTCAATTGGGCTAGTAGAGAGAGAAGGTGTTGTTAACTGAACTTCTGGTTCATTATTCTTTTGACAACTTATTAGTAATAAACTTTTCAATAGTAATAAGGCCACTAAGTGTCTCATGTGTTCAGGTTTTAGTATTAATATTTTTTCAGAATTCAAAAAAACAATATTTTTTCTCGTTAAACAATAGATATCATTCAAAATCTCCAGTCTGTAAAATCAGTATAACCTCCAACGATGTCGATATATAAATTTTCCACCAGCCACATTTGGTCCGTACTATAAAACCAGTAAAATTAACAGTTGCGGGATAGTACTGCAGAAGCCTATAACTCAGTTCTCACAACCCTAAAATAATATAATCGATTAGTGCCTTATTGTCAAATCAGCTCTTCTCACTCGTTTGTACAGCTAAAGGCGCCTATTATTCACCCTTCCTCCATCTGCTTGGTAGAATGAAACACGGTATAAGCACTCATTAAACACTGACCCACCTCTTCGGCCCTTGCCTATATCGATATTTCAATGATAACATTGATAAGTCGCCGCCCACACCCTGTTTCTAACGAAACCGCATAATTATACTCAATTTCCGGACAGTCAGCCTGAGCCGGTGCTTTATCTACTATTAATTGCTATTTATACTACTCTATTCTCCTATCCGGTAATTTCTTGAACTTTTTGAGTCTACTGAATTTACCGGAGTTGTTAAACCTTGTTCCCCCTGCATCACCAGAGCATCCACATTTTTTTAACAACGTAGTTTTACTATTGCAAACTCGTATTTCATGCATTATTTTTACCCTCGTATTGCAGCAAATACTGTGGTACTAAAGATAGAAAAGTAAAAAGCATCGCCCCTTTTACAAGCCAAAATAACCACCACTCCCGTAAAAAGCGATGCTTTCTCAAATAATTTCAACACTGGACGGTTGGAATAGGAACGGCCCCGCAATAGCGGGGCCGCCTGATTTCTAACTGTTTAATTATCTTAAAAAGGCTTTTTCAGGTTATACTTCTGGTTGTAGCGCTCAAACAGTTGTTTTTGCTTATCATCCAGGTTGATTTTCCGGCCCTGAATAAAAGCATCTGTCACCACGCTGCTGCGCATATCCAGGATATCACCCTCGCTGATCACAATATTGGCGTCCTTACCGGTTTCAATGCTGCCGGTACGCTCATCAATACCAAGCAGTTTGGCCGCATTCAGGGTAATAGCCTGCAGGGCCTCTTCTTTATTCAGCCCGTAAGCCGCAGTGGTACCTGCGTTGAAAACAATATTACGCCCCCTGTTATGCCCGTCATCATCTGATATGGAAAACAGCACCCCGGCTTTTTGCAGCATAGCGGCAGTCTTATACGGCTGGTCCACATCATCATCCGTAGCTGTGGGCAGGCTGTGCGGCTGTTGCAAAATGACGCCTACTTTATGCTGCTTCAGCAGGTCAGTGATCTGGTAGCTCTCACTACCGCCAATGATTACCATATCCACCCCAAACTCTGTAACAAAATCCATAGCAGCCAGCATTTGCGTCACTGTGTTAGCATGCACATAGAGCTTTTGTTTCTTTTCCAGCAAGGGCTTTACCGCTTCAAATTTCAGGTTGGTCTCTTCCGGCTTCGCCTGTGCAGCATATGCTTTTGCTTCACGAAGCAGGGTTTTCACCTTTTCCACTTCTTCCATGCCCCTTTGTACCGGATCACCGGCAGGAGCATTGGGTCCGCCAAAGCGGCCACCACCGCCAAATCCGCCCCTGCCAAAACGGGTCATCATGGAAGGCATATACAGGTGCATGCCGCCATCCATTTTATAAGCTGCGTCCTGCCAGTTCCAGGCATCAAGCTGTACCACAGAAGAAGACCCGGCCAGCAGGCTGCCCTGGGGAATCACATTGGCCAGCAGCACACCATTAGAGCGAAGCGTATTGATCACTTTCGAATCGGCATTATACGCCACGATGGAACGTACACTGGGATTGAGGTCGCCCATCTCCCGTACATCATTCGTAGCCCTGACGGCAGAAATCTCCACCAGGCCAAGCGTGCTGGTAGGCAGGATAATACCGGGATACACATGCTTACCGGTAGCATCAATAACCGATACATCACCGGCGGGGATGCTACCCCAGAGCCCCCCTCCCCTCTCTTGCCATCCCGGGGTTTTATTGTTTCCCTCTCAATCACTTTTCCCTTTCCAACATGAATGG
>DAOLFO010000183.1:0-6587 GCA_035326305.1 Chitinophagaceae bacterium | reverse complement strand
CACTTCTTATTTCTCCGTCTTTTAACGGTACACATGACCGTTTTTAAACGGTTGACCTTCTCATTATTTTTTTATATAAACACCACTCATATAATACTAACTGTAATTCCTCAATCAAAAAATCAGAAATCCTAAAATCAAACACTCTCTCAACAGCCAGCAACTTTAAACCTCAAACCTTAAACTCCACCTCAATCTCAACCTCAATCTCAACCCTCCTCCCCTCTCAACACATAAACACATAAACACATAAACCTCCCTCACAGATACGGCACACCCTAAGCACACACTAAGCACACTTGAAGCACTGATACGGCAATAACTCATCTTCGGCATATCCACAAAATGTTCACAGCAAAATCAACTGCAAAAAAATATAAGGAAAACTCCTCGCAGCCTGGTGGTTCAGCATATATTACCCATCCATCTTTATTCCTGCAAGGCTCAATAGTATAATACAAACGCCTTGTCATTCCATCTGCCAGCCTTTGAGGTTACGCCCGGAATTGTATCAGGTCAAACACCAGCAGGAGCAAGGACCGGCTTCGTTTTCGTTTCGCTACTCATCCTTTGTACCGGTCAGCCACCGTCCATGTATCCTTGAAGGAAATACGCCGGTTCCGTACCGGAAAAACGAGCCGCGGTCTCAGCGCTTTCAGAACCGCTGAAGCCCCTAGAACCTTTTAAACACCCTGAACTTTTAAAACCTGTCAAACAACCTAATTTTGCCCCTCAATTCGTTTCATGCCTGTTTCAACGTATACTTCCCTGCTCAACGGATATGCTGACAAAGCACAAACGCTGCGTCGCCAACTGGGCTGGCTCAGCCTGCTGCGCCTGTTATTGTTTATTGGCTTTATTTTTTGCGGGTACAAAGCCATCGCCACGGGCCATGCCACTTTTATCCTTAGTGCCATAGCCCTGCTCATTATTTTCCTGCTGCTGATCCGGCTGTATGATAAATGGCAGCAGGACACAGCATTTTACAAAGCGCTGGTACAGCTCAACCGGGATGAAATTGATTTCCTGCAGGGGAAGCCTTCCGTATATGCTGACGGGCGGGAGTACACTGACCCGCATCACCCTTACTCTTATGACCTCGACCTCTTTGGCGATGGTGGCCTGTACAGCTACCTCAACCGCTGCAGCACGGGCTTTGGCAAAGAAGCACTGGCACAATCGCTGCTATCACCAAAAACAGGTGATATTGCTGCGCGGCAGCAGGCCATTGCAGAGCTAAAAGACAAGCTCCGCTTCCGCCAGCACCTGCAGGCGCATGGTTCGCTGCTGCATACAAAAGAAAAAGAAATGCGCCAGCTACGTGCCTGGCTGCAGGCGCCCTCTTCTTTTAATAATGCCACGCTGTACAAATTGCTCTTTTTATTTCCGCTGGCCTCCACGGCTGCTCTTATCGCCTATATCATCACAGAACAGGATAACCTGCTTAATGCTTTTTACTACCTGTTTATCCTCAACCTGGTAGTGGCCTTTTCTTTTTCCCGTAAAATAACCGCTCACCTGTCCGTATCCGCTTCCGTTACTAAAATACTCCAGCAGTTTTCCGGGCAGCTAAAGCAAATCGAAGCAGAAAAATTTCAATCTCCCTTGCTGCTGCAATACCAGCAGGCGTTGCAATCCGGGCTCCTTACTGCCTCCCGCTCTATAGCCCGGCTGGCTTCTTTGTTTAATTATCTTGAAACGATTGTGAACCTGGTGGTAAGCATGCTGCTTAACGGCTTATTTCTTTTTCATGTGCACATTTTATATGCACTGGAAAAATGGAAGCAGCAAAACGGGCGGCTTATCCTGCCCTGGCTGCAGGTGCTGGGAGAAATGGAGGCGCTGAACAGCTTTGCTAACCTGGCTTATAACAATCCATCTTTTTGCACGCCGGCCCTAAGCCCTGCCCCGACCCTTGAAGCAGCCCGGATGGGACACCTGCTGATACGCCCGGAGAAAAGAATTAACAACAGCATTTCCTTTTCGCAGCAGCGCTTTGTGATACTAACCGGATCAAACATGAGTGGCAAGAGCACTTTCCTGCGTACCCTGGGCACCAGCCTGGTGCTGGCCAGGACAGGCAGCGTGGTATGCGCAGAGCGGTTTGTATTTTACCCTTTTTCTGTACACGTCAGCATGCGTATCACAGATTCGCTGCAGGACAGCGAATCTTTCTTTTATGCAGAGCTAAAAAGGCTCCGGGCCATTATAGAAGAGATAGAAAGTGGTGAGCAAACATTTGTGATACTGGATGAAATATTGCGCGGCACCAACAGCAATGACAAGCATAATGGTACGGTTGGCCTGGTACAAAAGCTGGTGGCAGCTAAAGCCTGCGGCATCATTGCCACGCATGACCTTACCGTATCTGCCCTGAAAGAGCAGCGCCCGGATTATATCAGCAATAAATGCTTTGAATCCGAAATCATCAATGATGAGCTGATATTTGACTACCGGCTCAAAGATGGCGTATGCGAAAAACTGAGCGCCTCTTTCCTGATGAAAAAGATGGGCATTATTTCATAACACCGGGACACATTAATCCGCTGATGCCTTCGCTCCGGGCAGCCGGCTTTTCAGCCACGATATCTGCCCCCGGTGATTGGATTCATGCTCACATACATGAAACCATTTCCAGTAGGTGTTTATTTTTTCCGTATCAGTAGACCATACTTTATCTATTTCCATCAGCCACTTGTCATCCTTTTTCTTTAATTCATCCAGCGTATGCTGCCTTACTTCTGCCAGGATATTAAGGTAATGATTCAGGTCTCTTCCTTTTATGTTCTTTCTTCCTGCATCGCCAAGATTCATCCCGTCATCCCATATTTTTTTCTCTTTATCGTTAAACTCCTGCCTTCCTTCAAAGGAGTTGACCTGGTAATACTTCTCTACTGCAGCCAGGTGCATGAGCAGGCCGGCTATGGTATTCGCTTTCGGATCATGCAGGTAATCCAGCTCGGCCACGGCCAGGTTTTTTGTAACACCTATAATCGTGCTTCTGTTATAATTCAGCATAGACACCAGCGTGCCTACCTGCGGAGAGTACCCCTCTACAGGGCCGATAAGGTATAACTGATCAGCATCCTGGTAAGCAGGGTTTATGTTACCGGCAAAAGCAGGCGTGCCCATACCAGCTATTCCGGCAGCCGCTGTAGCTGCGGAACAAATAAATTTTCGGCGAAGCATAGAAACTGGTTTTAATTACCCGTAATCTACACAAAAAAACATCCCGGCACTGCCGGTTTGTTTCATAAAGGCAAGTTTTACCGGCATACCAGTAAAATTGAAACCCTTACTTCTCATTATTTCTTATCTTGTACATCTCTTTTGTACAGGCAGGTAAAAGCTGCCGCCAACCCGTTAAGGATTAGTGTGCATTGGCAAAGATTCTTCCCTGTGCTATAAACTTACCCTTGTTTCATAATGGTCAGTGTGAAAATTTTGTACCCGCTATAAAATTACCGGCGCTGTGCGGCAGCTATCCTTACCCGTAAGGTTTTTCTGCAGCTTTTATTTTAACTATTAATACTGATCCACATGCGACATTTCATTTCCGGGATGCTCCTGGCAACAGTCTTATTTATTGCAGCAGAAAGCTGCACCCATCAGCGTGACGCTTCTGCCTCATCCGAAATTTCTCCTGACAGCCTTGTAAAGCGGGGTGATTATTTAGTTACCATTATGGGATGCGACGATTGTCATTCTACAAAAAAAATGGGGCCATCAGGCCCTGAAATAGATTTGAATTTCCGCTTTGGCGGGCATATTGCCGGCAGTCCGGTTCCGCCTGTTCCTGACTCAGCAGGAAAAAATGGCTGGGTAATGATGTCGATGGACCTTACCATGGCCATTGGCCCCTGGGGCACTTCTTATGCAGCTAATATCAGCCCGCATGAAAATGGCATTGGCAACTGGACCGAAGAACAATTTATTACTGCACTGAGAAAAGGAAAGCAAAAAGGGTTAGAAGGATCAAGAGGCCTGCTGCCACCCATGCCGTGGTTTAACTACCGGCTGCTCACAGATACCGACATTAAAGCCATTTTTGCCTTTTTAAAAAGCAGCAAACCGGTTGATAATATCGTGCCTGCTCCCAAAGCTCCCTGACAGTTTTTATCAAATTAAATTTTGTGTGGTAAAAAATTAACCGCTAAGAAAAATCCAAAGAACCGCAAAGAGGATTTAATAAATTGTAACGTGTTGTACTGCTGAATATGCTTTATTTCAGGCAGGCAATCATTGCACCAGGGAATAGCAGTTAACCATATAAGGCATACAAGAAACCTTTATTACCTTGTGTAGTTCAAATAAGACAGGCAATATGTTTAAACTAAGGCACAACACGTTGCATCTTATACAACCGAAGGCTGATAAAGAATAGCTTCGGGTTGCTGCTGCACACTACTGCACCGGCTAATGTGATGAAACAAATTTAAGTCCGGCAATGGAAGCTATCAGCGTGGTGAGAAATACAAGGCGCCAGATCCCCGCTTCTTCTTTAAAGATGAATATGCCAATCAGCACCGTACCCACGGCGCCGATACCTGTCCACACTGCATAGGCCGTGCCCAGCGGAATAGTGAGTGAGGCCCTGTAGAGCAGGTACATGCTGACAGCAAGGCAGGCAAAAAATCCAATCATCCATATAGTAGTATTGGTACCTGCTTCACGGGCTTTTCCCAGACAGGTGGCAAAGCCTACCTCAAACAGCCCGGCTATGATAAGCATGATCCAGTTCATCTGTATCGTGGTTAATTAATTATTGGCTATTGCCTCTGTTATTTCTTTTCCCGAAGGGGAAACTGCAGGATCAAAATAATGTGTCAGCACGCCTTCTTCGTTTACAAGGTACTTGGAAAAATTCCAGGTCGGCTCCTGCTCATTCCAGCCGTTTAATGATTTATCCGTCAGCCAGCGAAAAACAGTGTTTTGCTCGCCGCCTTTTATCACCACACTTTTTTTAGCCAGGGGAAAGGTTACGCCATAGTTACGCTGGCAAAAAGCCGCTATTTCCTCATCAGATCCTTTTTCCTGCTCTTTAAAATCATTAGCAGGAAAACCAATGACCACCAGGTGATCTTTATTGGCTTCATATACTTTTTGCAGGTCTGCATACTGCCCGGTATAGCCGCAGTCGCTCGCTGTATTTACCAGCAATACCTTTTTCCCTTTCAGGGATTCCATATCCAGGGCGGAGCCGTCATTCAACTGAATGGAAAGATGGTAGAAAGACTGTACAGGCTGTTTTTGCTCGTTACTTTTCACGTTTGTTTTTTTTCCGGTTATCTTATTAAACCACATCAGCGCCGGGTACACTGCTTTTAATATTTTCTGCCGGTAGCTCATATTGACACTATTGCGATTGATGATTTCCACATACATACAAAATAAAGCAAGCACTACGCCAATAACAAACAGCGTTCGCTTTAGTTTGCGCCAGCCTTTTCTTTTTTCCGTTTTCAATACCTGTTATTTAACGAAACAACCATTTGAATAAACGTAACCGGCCTTTAAAAGGCGGATATTTTATGTCAGGGTCAAACCAGTATGGCGTACGCATCACCGCCTTCTGGTGGCTGAAGGTATCAAAAGAAAATTTCCCATGGCATTTGCCTATCCCGCTCATACCCCTGCCGCCAAACGGCAGGTGATGATTAGTAAAATGCCAGCTTGCATTATTTACGCAACTGCCGCCAAAGGCTATGGATTCCAGCCATTCTCTTTCTTTTGCCTTTGACCGGGTAAAAACATAAAAGGCTAAAGGGTTGGGATTGCGGGCTATGATCCGGCGGGCTTCTGCTGCCGATGCATAGCTGAATACGGGGAGCAGCGGGCCGAAAATTTCATCCTGCATCACAGGGCTGCCGGGCGGTACATCTGTAAGTATGGTTGGCTCAATAAAAAGCTTTTCCCTGTCATACCGTCCCCCATGCCATATATTTCCATGCTGCAGGTAGGAAACCAGCCGGTCAAACTGTCTGGAATTAATAACCTTTCCGTAATTATAGTTTTCTTCCGGCCTGTCTGAATAAAAGGCGATGATATTTTTTTTCAGCGCTGCCAGCATTTCTTCCATCCGCGATTCATGCACAAGCAAATAATCCGGGGCGGTACAGGTCTGGCCGGTATTGCTGAATTTGGTTACTGTTATCCTGCGGGCAGCCACTTTTATATTGGCATCGGCTTCTATCACGCAGGGGCTTTTACCGCCCAGTTCAAGCGTAACAGGCACTAATTGCTCAGCCGCCATTTTGTAGATGATTTTACCCACTGCTGTGCCCCCGGTAAAAAACAGGTGGTCAAACCTTCCCGCCTGCATCCAGGCAGGGATGATAGCAGCCCCGTCTCCCTGCGTATAGTAAATATATTCCTCCGGGAAAGTGCCGGAGATTATTTTCTTTATTACATCTGATGTAGCAGGCGCATGCTCACTGGGCTTTACTACGGCACAATTGCCAGCAGCAATGGCCCCTACCAGCGGCGCCAGCAAAAGCTGGAAAGGATAGTTCCAGGGGCCGATGATGAGCACCAAACCCAGCGGCTCCCGCAGTATGCGGCTGGATGCCGGAAAATTAACCAGGTTG
>DAOLFO010000182.1:0-6601 GCA_035326305.1 Chitinophagaceae bacterium | reverse complement strand
CATCCCTATTTACGAATTTCGATTTGAGATTTATGATTTATTAGCCGATAGATGTCTGATTTGGCAATTTACTAATAGCTGTTAGCCGTTAGCTGCAAGATGTACGATGTACGGCGCACCGATTGCCGGCTCACGATTCACGATTGCATTTAAATACACCTATTTTATTCCCGCCCTTTTCTTCAGCTCTGCAACCGGCATAATGATCATTCGGCCGGCAGGCCTCCCATTGCGATAGCTGATGACACGCATGCTCTGCGCATCTTTTGGTACCGTAAGCGGGCTTTTATATACCGGGTAAAATTCGTCGGGGAATGAATTATCAAAGCTGTAATGGATATCGAGCCCCTCTATCTCCGGTATCAGCTCTACTATTAATGTTGTGGAATCTTTTTTCGATGCTTTAAACTCAGGATCGTAGATAGCAGGGGCATATTTTGTTTTTGCTGCATCAAGCCGGGTGAACTGGTGCTCCGTTCTTTTTACAAACCCGTTCCAGTCTTTTCTCCCTGCCGGCGACCATAGTATTTCGGCAATAGCCATGCCCCGCGGCCATGTCATATACTGTGCCTGGCGCAGGTTATAGATTTGTTCTGTCCAGAGATTACCCTGCCCTCCTTTTACCAGTGCTGCATTTACACCCTCCGGCACGGGCTCAAACTGATACGTTTTTTTCATACGCAATGATGCATATACCGGAGCTTCCATTATTACATCGCTTTGCATGTAATCGATGTAAACAAAATCAGTTGGTGTCATCACCACTTCATGTCCCTGCTTTGCGGCTTCTATACCTCCTTTCATGCCCTGCCAGCTCATCACCGCAGCATTGGGTGGCAGGCCACCCTGCAGTATTTCATTCCAGCCAATCAGTTTTTTCCCTTTTGACTCAATGATTTTCTCCACTCTTTTTACAAAATAGCTTTGCACTTCATCCAGGTTTTTCAGGTTTTGCTTTTGCATCAGCTCTTTGATGGCATCACTTTTTTCCCAGAAGTTGCGGGCCGTTTCATCTCCGCCCATGTGTATGTATTCAAACGGGAAAAGCTGTGCCACTTCGCCAAATACTTTATCGAGGAACTCATATACTTTTTCATTGGCCGGGCAAAGTGAATTATCCAGCAAGCCGTAGAAGTGCTGTCCGCCACCCGGCCATATCATAAACTGTTCGCCGGAGTTAACTGCATATTCGCCGGGCGTGCAGGTGAGTTCCGGGTAAGCGGCAATAGCGGCCAGGCTGTGGCCGGGCACATCTATTTCCGGTAAAACACTTACATGCCTTTCTTTGGCATACTGTATTATTTCTTTTACATCTTCCTGCGTGTAAAAGCCACCATAATTTTTTGGCTCATCGGGTGCTGGCTTGGAAAAAGTGCCAAAGCGGCCTGTTTTATCTACCCGCCAGGCGCCTACACTTGTCAGCTTCGGATAGCTTTTTATTTCCAGCCGCCAGCCCTGGTCATCGGTCAGGTGCCAGTGCAGCACATTGAATTTATATTTTACCATATCATCAATGTAGCGCTTCACTTCTTCTTTGGTAAAAAAGTGGCGGGATACATCGAGCATCAGGCCGCGCCAGCCAAAGCGGGGATAGTCTTCTATCGTTACAGCCGGTATTTTCCAGGCCGGTGCTTTGGCAGCGGCTGTTTTATTTTCCACTTCAGCGGGAAGAAGCTGGAGCAGCGTTTGTATGCCGTAAAAAATCCCTGCAGGCTGTGCCGCTGCCAGGGATATGCCGTTTGCAGTTACGGTGAGCCGGTACCCCTCTGCCGGTATGGATTGTCCTTTTACCAGGCTGATAAAGATGGAACGGGCTGCGGCCGCATTACCATTCCTTACACTGGCTTTATAGCCGCTGTTGCCCAGTTTTTCCGCAAGGAGCTGTGCGGTTTTTTGCAGTGCTGCATTGCCCGGCTGGGTGATGATCGCCAATTGCTGCGGCAGTACAAATACCCCCTTCCCTTCTGTAAGCGAAACAGGCTGTGGCAGGAGCCGGAGCGCAGGCCCGGACTGAGCCAGCAGTGAAGCGCACACAAAAGATAACAGGAAGCTAAAAAGCATTTTTTTCATACCTAATAAATTTGAAGCAGGGCAATAATTAAGCTGCTCAAGATAATTAAATGCCATGGAGCATCAGCCAACTGCGGCTGATTTTAAAAAGATTTACAGCAATCGTTTGCTTTACAAAAAATAAAAAGCCGGGATCTGGCTGATCCCGGCTGCAGAAAGCAAAGGATATTTTATATTATCCCGGTATGCGGGAAATATATTTTTCAATTTGTTTGATCTGATCCACAATTTGCGGAGTGGCCGGCTTCAGCGCTTTTGCCTTGCGGAAAAAATCTTTAGCAGCACGAAACTCCCGTTTGTTCATCATCAGGCTGCACATCTGCAGGTAAGCGGCAGCTTCGTTTTCTTTGTCGGGCAGCCCTTTGCGAAGTGCCTGGCGGATATAGCTCTCTGCCTGCCGCAGGTCATTTTTTTGCATGGCGAGCATCCCCATTTGCAGCATGCTGGCGCCTTCGGCTTCTTTCATTGGCATACCTAAATCCAATCCCTTTTTCATCATCTTTTCTGCCCCGTCAAAGTCCTGCTTCGTCATAGCTATATTGCCTTTCAGTGTATAATAAACAGAGCGGATGGGTTTATACAGCAGGTTGGGAAAGTGTATGGAGTTCAATACTCTTTCGGCACCATCCATATCCCCGTTTTCCATATACTCCTGTATCAGCCGCAGCGGGCCGAAGAAAAAATGGCCGAGTATGAGTATCAGGCCCACAAAATAGAGCGGGAAAGCAGGCCAGAAGCCGGCGCTGTAGTTCACATAGCCACCCAGTACGGCCAGCACAAGGCCAATCCAGAGCCGGTACTTGATGAGTAGGTTGTAAAATTTCATCCTGGTATAGTTTTAATTTCCCTGCAAATGAAGGGCTGCAAAGATAGGATTTGCCCCTGTATTGCACACCTAATCGCGGGCATCGTTTATTTCTATCCAGTACCCGTCGGGGTCCTGCAGCCAGAGCTGCTTCACGCCATCAGTGCGGGTGGTGGTGGCATTAGCTTCGCCGGCCCAGTTTTCATAGGCTACTGACCGGGCCTCCAGGTTTTCGATAAACCCATCGGTAGACTCTACCGAGAAACAGAGATGATGGCTCTTGGGCTGGCCTGGTAAGGAATCTGCACCGGCTATCAGGTGCAACTGGCTTTTGCCACCCATGCTGAACCAGGTATGCTTTCCGTCGCGAAAGGGATCGGGTATAGTGTCCAGGCCTATCACCTGCTGGTAAAAGTCTGTGCTCTTTTTCAAATCAGTGACAAACAAGGCAAGGTGATTGATACGCGGCTTTTGCTTGTAGGTATGCATATTGCGAAAAGAAATAACGAAAAAAATTACAAGTACCAGTACCGGTAAAAAAAGGGTGAGCATTTTTTTCATAACAGCCAGTTAGCATAAGGAAGTGCAGTAAGTTACGAACTTCAGCACGAAACTACAGCAGATGTGCATATCATTTTCAGAAACTTAGCCGGCACATAAAAGCCGGTGCTGCAGCGCCCGACAGAAAAAGGTAAAAAATAAAAAAACTTTTTCCTGCTGACATAGGGCTGTCACCAGCCGGTTTTTACTTTGAGCTAACAAAACACAAATAATTATGAAAGAGACACACACTACCGCCTCACCGCAGATTACCATTACCCCGGAAGCGCTGCTGGAGCACTGGCAGGGACACCGCCGGCTTACCCGCCGGGCAATAGAAGCATTTCCGGAAGATAAATTGTTTACTTATTCGGTAGGCGGCATGCGCCCCTTTGCCGACCTGGCTATTGAAATGATAGGTATGGCCGCCCCCACGCTGCGCGGCATTGTATCCGGCAAATGGGAAGGAATGGAAGATATTGCCATTTATAAAAAAGAAAACAAGCCGGCTACCAAAGCAGAACTGCTGCGCTACTGGGACGAAGGCACGGCCGAACTGAATGAGCTATGGCCCAAAATAGCCCCCGGCCGGTTCCTGGAAACAGACCTGGCTTTTGGCCAGTGGGAAGGCCCGGTATACTGGATACTTTTTTATTGCATAGACAATGAAATCCATCACCGCGGGCAGGGCTACGTATACCTCCGCTCCCTGGGTATAGAGCCGCCGCCGTTCTGGGAAAGATAATTCCATACAATAAATAACAGGCAGGCTTCGCAAATGGCGAAGCCTGTTTTCTGCGCTGCATTTTCCAGTATATTGCAGCTATGTCAGACTACCTCAATATTTCCGATTTTTTATCGCCTGTCAATATTGATATCATTTCCCGGGATGAAAGCTATAAGGATGGCCAACTGGGGAAAATAATGAGCGTCTATACCAATAGCTTCCCGGATCTTGATGAAGCACAAATAGTATTGGTGGGCTCCGGTGAGCAGCGGGGCAGCGGGCTCCTGCCGGACAATGGCATAGCCGCTGATGCCATACGCCGGCAGTTTTACGCTCTTTATTACTGGCATACGGATATACAGGTAGCCGATATTGGCAACGTGGTGAATGGAGCTTCCTTTACCGATACCTATGCTGCACTGAAAACAGTAGTGGCCGAACTGGTAAAAGATGGTAAGCTGGTGGTGGTGCTGGGCGGTTCACATGATCTGACACTGGCGCAATATGGCGCCTATGCCCGCTCCGGCAGGCTGATAGAAGGAGCCTGCGCCGATGCGCTGATAGACCTGAACATTGACTCACCCTTCCGCCATGAGAATTTTCTGATGGAAATGCTGACAGGCGAGCCCAATTACCTGCGCCACTACAATCATATTGCTTTCCAGAGCTACTTCGTGCATCCGCGTATGCTGGAAACGATGGACAAGCTGCGCTTTGACTGCTACCGGGTAGGCAGTGTAAAGGAAAATATAGATGAAACAGAGCCGGTGATACGCAACTGCGATTTCTTCTCTTTCGATATCTCCTGCATAGCACATGCCTATGCGCCGGCCAATGCTGTGTCACCAAATGGGCTGAACGGGGAAGAAGCCTGTGTGCTGATGCGCTATGCCGGTATGAGCCCGCTGATGAGCAGTATTGGTATTTATGGATATAATCCCGCGCATGATAAAGATGAGCTGACTGCCAAACAAATCAGCCATATGCTCTGGTATATCCTGGATGGGCGCAGCCGCGGCCGCAGGGAAGCGGCCCTGGATGAAAAAGATTCTTTTAACGAATACCATACTGCCTTTGCAGAAGTGGAAACGGTTTTTTTGCAGAGCAAAAAAACCGGCCGCTGGTGGGTGCAGTTACCAGATAAGCGCTTTATCGCCTGCAGCTATAAGGACTACCTGCTGGCGAGCAGCAATGAGATACCAGAGCGGTGGCTGCGGGCACAGGAGCGGGGGTAGGAGTTATGAATGTACTAATGTGAAAATGAGAGAGCGGGTGATGGTTGCCATGCCGGTTAATCCATTTATTATTATTTTAAAATAAGGCTATGCAGATCAGGACAGGGATTTGTTCCTATGGCATGAGCGGAAAATTGTTTCATGCCCCTTTTATTGAAGCGCACCCGGGCTACGAGTTTACGGCAATAGTGGAGCGCACGAAAGATGAATCAAGAGAACGCTATCCGCATACCCGGCTTTACCGAAGTGTAGAGGAAATGATAGCGGATGACAGTATCCGGCTCATTATCGTTAATACGCCGGTGCAAACACATTTTGACTACGCCTCCAAAGCAATAAACGCCGGCAAACATGTCATCGTGGAAAAACCATTTACCGTAACCACAAAAGAAGCTGAAGAGCTGGTGCGGCTGGCGGCTGAAAAAAAGGTAAAGCTGTTTGTATACCAAAACCGCCGCTACGATGGTGATTTCCGATCAGTAAAAGAAGTGCTGGATAAGCAGTTGATTGGTGAAATCAAGGAAGCGGAGATCCGGTTTGACCGCTACCGGCCTGAAATCAGCTATAAGCAGCACAAAGAAACCGATTTACCGGGAGCCGGTATCACCTATGATCTGGGTGCGCACCTGGTGGATCAGGCATTGCAGTTTTTTGGACGGCCGCAAGCGCTGTTTGCCGATATGATGTCCATGCGTGATGGCAGCCCGGTGGACGACTATATGGAAATTATTTTAATCTACCCTTCTTTCCGTGTTCGCCTCAAGGCTTCCTGCTTTGTAAAAAAACCGGTACCGGAATATATATTGCATGGTTCACTGGGCACATACCTGCAGCGCCGGTCTGATCTGCAGGAAGAACAATGGCTGAAGGGGGCTATCCCTTCTTTAGAAATATGGTGCCTGGCTGCGGATAAGCCGGACGCCTGGCTCTATGCCACGGCAAACGGCCAGGAGATAGCTGCGGAAAAAATAGTGCCGGCGGGCAACTATATGGATTACTTTGAGGATGTTTACCAGTGTATAGTAAACGACAGGCCCAATCCTGTGCCGGGAGAAGATGGTGTAAAAGTGATTCGCATTATCGAAACAGCAAAACAAAGTGCAAAAGAGGGGCGTATATTGCCCTTATAAGGGGCATACGGTTTTGATGTAAGATTTGCTATAAGCCGAAAGATGTACGGCATGGCGAATTACGAATTTCGATTTAAGATTTACGAATAAGGTG
>DAOLFO010000181.1:0-6617 GCA_035326305.1 Chitinophagaceae bacterium | reverse complement strand
GCCGGCAACAAAACAAGATTGGTGACAGTAGCCGTAATCAGTGTAAGTGAAGTAAGCCAGCCAAGCGCCTGGGTACCTCCAAATCCGCTGAAGCTGAAAATGATAAACCCGGCAATTAATACCAGTGAAGTATAAATAATGCTGATGCCCGTGCTGTGGATGGTTTGAATGACCGTGCGCTTCATATCATACTGCTGGTGCGGCAGCTCCTGCTTATAGTTGACCAGGAACCGGATAGTAATATCAATCGCAATGCCCAGTGCCACACTGAATACCAGCACCGTGGAAGGTTTTAGCGGCACGCCTGCCCAGCCCATCACACCGGCTGTAATGGCCAGCGGGATAACATTCGGAATAAGCGAACAGAGGAGGATACGGAACGAACGGAACAGGTACAGCATGCACAGCGCTATCAGCAGGAATGCCCAGAAAATGCTTTCCTTCAGCCCGTTGATGATAAAGCTGCTGCCTTCCAGGAAGGTAATGCTGGTGCCGGTAAGCTGCACCGTATATTTTTTATCCCGGAAAAGGCTGGCCGCCTTTTTACTCACACTATCCAGCAGCACCGGCAGCCTGGCGCTGCCAATATCGGCCATATTGATGCTGATGCGGGCTTCCTGCCGGCTGCTGTCCATAAATGAAGACACCAGCCGGGCAAAAGAATTTTTATTATCCCCTTCCTTAAAGCGCAGGTACTGCGCCATAGCCGGCAAATCAAACTGACTTGGCATGGCATAGTTCATACTGTCCCCCTCAAAAAAAGCCTGCTTGGCAAATTTTAATCCTTCCGTGATGCTCAATGGCCTGGCCATGTCCGGCATACCCGCAATAAATACAGCCAGCGAATCCATCTTATTCAACCCGTCCAGGTCTCGGATGATGCCCGCCTTGCTCTCTGTGCTTACCAGTATCTCCAGCGGCATTACCCCTTTAAAGTTTTTTTCAAAAAACTTCAGATCGGTATATATCTTATCGGTCTTTGGCAGGTCGTCTACTATATAGCCCACACTTTTGAGCCGCCATATACCTGCCACCGCAAATACAATCAGCACCAGCGATGCCACATATACCAGGCGGCGGTGATTCAGCGCCCATCGCTCCAGGCGTCCCAGCCAGCGGTTGAGCCGGGGATTGGTGAGGTATTTGATATGCCGTGATTTTGGCGGAGGCAACAGGCTCAGCACCACCGGTATCAGCACCAGTGAGATGAAAAACAAAGCCATGATGTTAATACCGGCCACCACGCCAAACTCCTGCAGGATGGCGCTTTTTGTCAGCGCAAATACAGCAAACCCTATAGCAGCAGCCACGTTACAAAAAAGGGTGACAATGCCCATGCGGCTGACCATGGTCACCAGGGCTGCTTCCCGGTTGCCGGTATCATTGTAGGCCGTGTGGTATTTATTCAGGAAGTAAACACAGTTGGGTATGCCTATTACTACAATCAAAGGCGGGATAAGCGCTGTCAGCAGGGTTATTTTATAATCAAACAGGTGCATGGTGCCCATGCTCCATACCACACCGATAATCACCACCGCCAGCGACAGGAGCATGGAAGTAAAAGAGCGGAAGAACACTAAAAGTATAAGGGCAGAAAGCACTACAGAGGCAAAGAGGAACCATTTCATTTCTGCAGCAATGCGGGTTGCCAGCTCTGTACGGATCAGCGGCAGACCGCTCAGGTACACTTCTTTATCCGTATCTTTTTCAAAAGCGGCTGTTTGTTGCCTGATAGCAGCCACCAGGGTATTGCGCTTAGGAGAATTGATAAGGTCTTTATCCACGCTTACGCCCATCATCCATGCATTCGTTTCGGGATTGTAGAGCAGTCCGCGGTAAAAAGGCAGGTTCAGAAAAACAGACCTGGCGCTGTCCAGCGCCGCTGCATCATCGTACTCCGGGGCAAAGATGCGTACCGAAGCCAGTTTATCTGTTGCGGAATCTTTTACAAGATTAATAGCGGAGGTAATAGCAATGATATCTGTTACCCCGGGTATCCGTGCCAGCTCCCGCTGCAGGGCGGCGTACCGGTTAAAGACAGCCGGTGTAAACAAGCTGTCTGTTTGTATACCAACCACCACCAGGTTACCATCCTGGCCATATTTTTCTTTAAATGCCTGGTAGGTTTTATTAGCAGGATGATTAACAGGAATGGCCCTGGTAAATTCATAGCTCAGCTCCACCTTTGATGCCCAATACCCCATCAGCGCAGAGGCTGCCAGCACTACAGCCAGCAATACCCAGCGGTAAGCAAGAATAAACTGTCCTAATTTTCTCCACATAAGTGATAATTAAATGCGCATCAGCCTGGTAGCTGCGCAGGGTTTGCGGCAAGCGGTGCAAAGAAACAGAAAAATGAGGAACCCTCTTTCCTTAATGCACAAGGGCAGGCTGATATAGGCGCTGTTTCAATAATTTTGATGCTCAAAAAAGCCAGTATTGAGCAAATGGCCGATAAATTGCACCATACCCGTGGCATAGTGCTCCGTACCATTAAATATGGAGAAACCAGCATTATTACCACCATTTTCACAGAGCTGTTTGGCATCCAGTCTTATCTGGTAAACGGGGTAAGGGTAAGCGGAAAAAAAAGCAGTGGCAGCGCTAATCTCTTTCAGCCTGCTGCCCGGCTTGAGCTGGTGGCTTATCACAATGAGCTGAAGCAACTGCAGCGCCTGAAAGAATATAAATGGGCCGGCCTGTACCAGCATTTATATACAGATGTGCGGAAAAATGCAGTTTCGCTCTACCTCATCGAAATGCTGACCAAGTGCCTGCGCCAGCCAGAGGCCAATCCATCCCTCTATTATTTTGCAGAGGATGCCCTGCAGCAGCTTGATATGTGCAGCGATGCGGTTGCTGCCAATTTCCCCCTGTTTTTTGCCACCCACCTGCCTGTCTTTTTTGGATTCCGCCTTTCGGCCCCCAGAGGTGCTGCTGCAGCCGGCGTACAGGAAATATATGCTGACCTGCAGGAAGGCTACTTTACCACAGAGCCACCCGGCCATCCCCATTACCTGCAGGGCAAAGAAGCAGAAACGCTCGCTGAGTTGCTGCGGGTACAGCATCCTGCAGAGCTGCAGGAGCTAACGCTTAACCAGGCTTTCAGGCGTAATATGCTCGCTGCATTAGAAAAATTTTATGCCCTGCATATCCAGGACTTTGGCTCGCTGAAAACCCTTCCGGTATTAAAAGCCATCCTGAGCTGAGATTTTAAACCTGATATTTTTTAACCTATACACTTTTCAAACAAGCCGCCGCACAGCAGACAGGTCATTTGCCAGCAACAGCACTCCCGGCTTCTTTCCTTTTTCAAAGCTGCCCAGGATACCATCAAGCTGCAGCGCTTTGGCCCCATTGCTGGTAGCCCATTGCAGCAGGCTGGCAGGCGCTATGTGCGGGTATGCATTTTTCAATGTCTGTACCTCGGATAAAATACTTAATTCATGATTAGAAGCCAGGCTGTCTGTACCAAGTACAATATCACAACCTGCGGCAGTCAGCAGCTCAGCAGGCGGCAGCTTGCCGCTAATATATACATTGGCATTGGGGCAGAGGCACCAGTACAGAGCAACTCTATTTTTTATCTGCTTCGCAAAAAGGATATCTTCTTCCGATGTCACTACATTATGCACCAGTATGAGCGACTGGTTGTTTTGCAGATAAGGCAGGCAGGCCTGCAGGCTGCTTTTTCCCGGAGGGAAGAAATGGCTGCTGTCAATTTTCAGGTCATTATAAAATGAAATAAAGTCTCCATTACCACTCAGGAAAAAATGATTTTCTGCTTCATCTTCCTGGCTGTGGAGGCTTAATAAGCGGTTGCCCGGAAAGTGAATAATCTTTTGCCACAACTCTTCCGACACAGAATAGGGCGCATGCGGCACAATGGAGTTAGACTCCACCGGTACAGCATATTGCGCAGCAAACTGGTAAAACACCGAAGCTGCCTGCTGAAACCGGGTGGATGCTATACCGGGCAGCCATCCCATTGTCTCTATAAAATTATGGTACCAGATTCTTCCCTGCTGTTTTTGTGGCAGTGTAATGCTGGTATTGCATATATCCCCAACAGCTACTATACCATTGGTGAGCATGGCTGTTTCCGCCTCTTCTATTGCCAGCAGTTGTTTTGCTTCCGGTTCATTTCGCAACTGCATCACCTGCTTCAAAAAACCGGGTAGCCCGGTTTTTTCCGGGATAGCTCCTTTCAGGTGGCTCAGCTCCAGGTGGCAGTGGCAGTTGACAAAACCGGGGCTAAGCATACCGGATACATCCTGTATACCGTCACCGGCTTCATCCGGATGCACCAGGTCCAGTATTTCGCCCGGCTCATTGGTTATAAGCACCCGGTTGCCGTCCAGCAACTGGTATCCGTCAAAAACAGCATCGGCCCGGAATTTTTGCATGGTCATAGGCAAATTTCAAGTTTCAATTCCAATTTCCAATTTGCTAATTTTGCCGCCATTCTTATTTCAGCATGTTAGACAGATTAGAGGCTATAAAAGCAAGATTTGAGCAACTGGGCATCGCACTCACCAACCCGGAGATTGTCGGCAACAATAAACGATTTGCCGAAACCAGCAAGGAATACCGCAGCCTGGAAAAAATTGTGCTGGCCTATCATGACTATAAAAAAGTGCTGGATGATATTGAATTTTATAAGGAAGCATTGAATGGCGATGATGAAGAGCTGAGAGAGCTGGCTAAGCTGGAAGCGCCGGCGCTGGAGGAAAAAAAGGAGCAGGCCGAAAATCATATACGCCAGTTGCTGATACCCAAAGACCCGCAGGATGATAAAAATGCCATACTTGAAATACGGGCAGGCACCGGCGGCGATGAAGCCAGCCTTTTTGCCGGCGACCTGCTGCGCATGTACATGCGCTATTGCGAAAGACGCGGCTGGAAAGTGGCCGTGCTGAGCGAAAGCGAAGGAACGGTGGGCGGGTATAAAGAAGTGCAACTGGAGGTAACCGGTGAGGATGTTTATGGCGTATTAAAATTTGAAAGCGGTGTGCACCGGGTACAGCGGGTGCCCGATACCGAAACCAGCGGCCGGGTGCATACCTCCGCCGCCACGGTGGCTGTAATGCCTGAGGCCGAAGAAGTAGATTTTGAGCTGAATCCTGCTGATGTAAAAATGGAAACCGCCCGGAGCGGCGGCGCCGGCGGACAGAATGTAAACAAGGTAGAAACCAAAGTAATGCTGACGCATATTCCCACCGGTACGGTAGTGATATGCCAGACAGAAAGGTCGCAATTGGGCAACCGGGAAAAAGCCATGCAAATGCTGCGTACCAGGCTGTATGAGGAGCAGGTGCGCAAGCAGGAAGAGGAAATAGCCCGCCACCGGAAAAGCCTTGTAAGCACCGGCGACCGCAGCGCCAAAATACGCACTTACAATTACCCGCAGGGAAGAGTAACCGACCATCGTATCGGGCTCACCGTCTACAACCTGGATGAAGTAATGAATGGCAACATCCAGGAATTTATTGACGCACTCCAGTTTGCCGAAAATGCAGAAAAAATGGCAACACAATCATAATACTGCGCGGCACCTGCATGTATTAATTTTGATATCCGTCAAATAGCGCCACGCTGAAAATTATTTTCCCGGATTGCCTTTGCCCGTTTATAAAAAGGGCTACCTTTCTTATCTAAACCATTTTGAAATGATTGACCAGATTGCATCACTTGTAAAAGAATATGGCCAGCAGGCTGTAGTAAATAATCCTGATGTTCCCCAAAGCGAAAGCAACCTTGTTTTGGCAGAAACCACAAAGACCATCACCGGCGGGCTGCAAAATATGCTGGCCGGCGGAGGGCTGCAGGATATTATCTCCATGTTTACCGGTGGCGGCACACAGCCGGGACAGCAAAATGCCGGCATTGCCGGGCTGCTGAAAAATCCGCTGGTGACGATGATGATTGGCCACCTGATTGGAAAGCTGGTAAATAAATTCAACCTCAGTCCGGCACAGGCCAGCAATATCTCCAACCAGCTTATCCCTGATGTGCTGAACGGGCTGGTGACACGCACTACCAACCATGCACCCGAAAATGATGCTTTTGACCTGACCGACCTTATTGGCAGCCTGACCGGGGGAAAAACGACAACATCCTCTGCTGCAGGCGGAGGTTTTGACTTCCAGGGCCTGCTGGATCAGCTTACCGGCCAGGGTGGTGGCAGCAGCCCTTCAAATGGATTTGACCTGCAGGATATTATCAGCCGGGTAACGGAAGGCGCCCGCGAAACCAAAGGCGATAAGGAAGCGCAGGCCGGTGGGGGATTAACGGATCTTATCAGGGGATTTTTCAGCTAAAAGAATAAAATCTTCGCCGCCCGGGCAAGTTCTGGTAAAAATTTACGTCTAAACTTATGATTGGTCTGATTTATGCGTAACTTGTATAGAGTCGCAGTTCTTTCAAATTTATTGTGAAGCAGTTGAAATATAAGGGTAAACACTGTTACCGGCCTTTTATCACTTCGTTAACAGCAGCGCCCGGCAAATGGCAATAAATTTGCACTATAGAATTCAGACTACAGTTATAATACTATAAAAGCAGTCAATTTTCTCATAAGCAGTTAGTTTTGGTTGCGACCCCTGTTTCCACAGGGG
>DAOLFO010000180.1:0-6623 GCA_035326305.1 Chitinophagaceae bacterium | reverse complement strand
CCTCTGTCCCAGAGTTGGAAGTAAAGTGATAACCAGCCTGCTCCACCTCCCGCCGCACTTCTTTAAAATTGTAAATCTCTCCGTTAAAATTTATTGTCAGCGCTTCAAAGTGCATAGGCTGATGCCCCAGTGGCGACAGGTCAAGAATGGACAGCCGCCGCTGGCCAAAACCGATAATAGCGCCTGCGCTTTCATACACCTCGCAGCCTGCATCATCAGGGCCGCGATGAGCCAGCGCATCGTTCATGCGCCTTAGAACAGATATATCTGTCTTTGTTTTAAAATCTGCAAACCCAGTAATACCACACATATGACCGGATTTTAATTGTAAGTAATACGGGGATTAAAATGCCACATAATGCCCTTCCAGAAATTGCGCAAATGCTGCTTTTGCCCTTTTACGGCAAAAGTGACGGTATTTTTAGGCACTGTAAAAAAGGTGAAATATGCCAGGAAGACCATAAAGCTGGGCCAGGGCACATTCCGCCGCATATATAATATCCTGTTTTTTGTATGATAAAACGTTTTGAACGGGCTGGCTTTGCCGGTTGTCATTGACTCTTTATGATAGATAAGCGATTTGGGCTGATAATACACACTATAGCCCTTGCGCTTGATCTGCTCACACCAGTCAAACTCCTCGTAGTAAATAAAAAACTGCTCGGGAAGAGCGCCCACTTCCTCTATCACTTTTCGCGGCACCATCATACCGCCTCCGTGGGCATAGTTCGTTTGCTTAACCTCGTTATACTGCCCGTTGTCGGTTTCCTTGCATCCCACCATGCCGTTTCTGCCGGTGAAAATATTTACCGTATTATAGCCGGCATACTCGATTGTGCCCTTATGAAAGAAATAGTGAAACTTAGGGCTTACAATACCTGCATCGGGATATTTATCAAAAATCTCCAGCAAGCCCTCTATTAGTCCGGGTGTAAACTCGGTATCATTATTTACAATAAAAAGATAATCGCCGGTTGCAGCCCTGATACCAACATTGTTTCCGCCTGTAAAACCCAGGTTCCGGCCATTTAAGATCACTTTTACTTCAGGATAGATGGCCTTGAAAACGGCCGTGGGGTCTTCTTTGGATCCATTGTCCACGACAATGACCTCCAGATTTTTATAGGTGCCATGCTCATTAATGGAACGAAGAAAATCGCATGTTACATCCGTAGTATTCCAGGTTAGCGTCACTATTGACACTAAAGGCGATAATCCCTTCTGCATAAGGAAAGGTTTTAGTTTTTTAGGGTTCGATGATTGGTAAAGATATTGTTCAAAATCCTGGTTTCCCAGCATTTTAGACATTTGTTTTCTGAAAAAGCGCATTAGGCGTTTGCGCTATAATCCACAAGTCATAAAAAAGATTGGCATTGCGGGCATACGAAATATCCAGCATGATCCTCTCTTCCACAGACATTTCCGACCGGCCTCTCTTCTTTACCTGCCATAAACCTGTAATACCAGCCGGTGCCATAAAGCGTTCCACTGTATCATTAGTGGTAAGCGAAGCTGCTTCATACAGCGGCAATGGCCTGTTGCCAACCAGGGACATATCACCTTTCAAAACATTAAACAACTGCGGCAATTCATCCAGGCTGGTATTACGCAATATCTTTCCTATTTTAGTGACCCTCGGATCGTTGCTGAGCTTCAGAAACAAGGCCCCGTTATTATCACAATTATATTGATTCAGGTGGCGCAATGAGTCAATTTTCTTATCAGCATCCGCCACCATGGTACGAAACTTATAAAAATTAAAAACCCGGAAGCCTCTGCCGGCCCTGGCAGACTTATAAATGACGGGGCCTTTTGAGCCGATACGTATTAATATCGGTATGATGATAAATAGAGGAGAGAAAAGTATAATGGCCAGAGATGCAAGGGTAATATCAAACCCTCTCTTTAACACATACTTCATTCCTTTGGTAAAAGAATGTGTCAAAGCCCGGCCCTTCTGACCCGAAGCTGCAGCCCTTGCCTGCCTGGCCTGCCGCAAAAACGAAACTTTAGAAAAATAGTTCACACCGGAAGACCTGAGATCAACGATGTCGTCTACAAGATTATTGGATTTTAAAAAACGGGACTTCCCTTCATCTAATTTATTCGAATTGTAAATCAATACAAACTCGCTGGTACGGGCAATTCTATTCAGAAAACGGCAAAAGTTCTGATGCTCATTTTTCCGGAAAACCAGGTCGATCACAATACAGCCGGGCAAATTTTCCACGTCAAGGCCTGTAAGGATTGTTTGAGCATGTAAATAGCTTTTGGCTTTATACTGAATATCGACACGATTATCAATCAGGTCAATAAGATCGGGCTGGTCGCCTATATAAAGTATATTGATCTTTTCCGCAAAAGAAGCCTTTCGCGTCATTACCACTTCATAAGGGCGGCGCCTGTTAGCTGCCGATGTCATTATAGGGTATACAGCATTTCTCATAACACAGTTTAAGAGTGTTTAGCTTCTAAAACCTGAACACTGGGCCATCTCATCAATTCGTTGATCTTGTCCACCATATCTTTTGGACTGAACGGCTTATTAAAAACATGCACCACACCGGTAATGCCGGGGTGCTCATTTTCCCACTGCCCGTTACTTGTCAAAACAACTATCGGCGTGGTTTTGTACAGTCCGCTGGTGCTGATGTGCTGAATGAAATCAGCAGCTTGCCCGGAATGGTGATCGCAGTCGATGAGTACCAAATCCATTTTATCCCGCTTTGCCAGCTCTGCTAATCCCTGAAAAACATCCTGCACTGCTGTAACATAATAGTACGGCGATAGTACAGTCTGTAACAAAAAACCCATTGGCTTGTGGCCGTTAATACTTAAAATGCTCCTACGCATAATTACAAGAGTTACTTAACAAAATCTGTTAACTACAGAGCTTACCTATGTAATCACGGAATTGGAACAAGTGCTTAAATGTCAACAAGGGTAAAGACACTTAGTTGGTATGTCATTCAATGGATGGTGGAATATCTGAAGAGGAACGAAACCTTATTAGGTTTTACAGGATATAAAACCAGAAGCAAGCAAGTTCTGGTAATGATTTTTGAATACGGGGTCTAAAGTAGTACATTTTTGGAAAAACCAAAAGAAATTTTACGTATAAATCATTATTTTTTGCGTAAAACTACTTATTTAATGAAAATTCGGCGATAATCGGCCGGTGATCGGAGTACCCCCAGACCGGGCGCTGGTACCTTAAAATCCTAAACCGCTTATCAGACAGGATATAGTCCATCCGGAAAACAGGAGGAAAAACGTCGAGGGTGCTTCCCAGCCCACTCCCCCGCTCCAGGAAAACATCTTTCATCCCATTTCTTACTTTAAAATATGTATACGAGTTAGGGACATCGGCCAGCTTTCCGGCTAATATGACCGGGTAGGGGCTTTCCTTCAAAAGACGACTAACCTGCCGGGCCTGCTCAGCCCGGTGGCTGTAAGATCTTTTCAGCCCGGTAAAAATATGTTTGGTTTTCTTTAAACCTCCTGCATGCTCGATACCATCCACCCCATCCTCACTCCCGCGAAAAGACTCTAAGCCCACGTTAAAAACACGCACAACCTGTTCTTTAACCCGGATGTCAGCATACATTACCCCCTCTGAATGGGGAGTATTTGCAAACCTGTACATGCCTGAGTCTGTGATCGGATACCTTGAACATATAAATAAACCAAATTTCCGTTCCCCTGTATAGATAACAGAGCTGGGAAAAAAAACAGCATACGGGTACCCCATAGCGGCAAGTGCCCTGATATTACTTTGAAACTCGCCTAACCCGTTGCCATATGGCTCAAAAAATTCCTGGAAACATAGAATATCAGCCTGCTGGCTGTTTATTGCGTCAAGCATGAGCTCCCGGAAGCTGACTCCGCCTTTTAGCTTCCTGTTCTGCTCGTCCCAGCGATTCACATTCCATGTCAGCACACTAAAATCCGCATTAGCGCCGGCGCCTTTTTGATTAGCAAAAAAATTGAACCCGACCATCACGGCAAGCTGTTGCCAGCCAGCCATGAATATGATAACAGCTAAGAAGAATAACCTGGAGCGCCGTACAGCCATATAAATGACGATCAGCAGCATTAATAGTGCAAGCACAGGAAATACCAGGCCCAAAGCAGCAATAAACCAAAAAGTTCCGGGATCCAGAAACGGTATGAGGCAGGCCGCCAGGTAAAGAAAAGACAGAGCAGCAATAATGCCGGAGCCAATTCGCCTGAGCCACTTTTGATTACGAAGATTCATTGCCATGCTGCCGGCAAATATTATACTTTTTTCGATTAAATGACCGCTTTAACAGCCTCTTTAAAAAACTGCAACTGCTTTTCAGCAAAAGCAGGGACTCAGGCTATATCCGGGGAGCAGAAAGAAACAGTAGTCACCAATTGCTGCTGCCCCTTTATGTACACATCACCACCCAGTTTGCGGGCTTCGGGCTCTATGCCCTGCAGGCGGGCTGCCAGCGCATAGCCATTATAGTTATTCCTGTCTTCTATCCGGAACAGGACAGCGCCGGCAAATTTTTCTGCGCTGATATGTATATCTCCGTTACGTGCATTAAAAAATACCGCCCGCAGCAGGTCTTCCATTATTGCGCAGCTTGCCCCTTTCTCAGCAGCAATAGCCAGCTCTGCCGGTATTTCATTAACTATAGTATTCGTATCAGTCAAATTAATGCGCAGGGAAGCAACCATACGGTTGATGAGCTGCTGCAGGACAATAGTGCCGCAGGCATAAGCAGGGTGTGCATTCATGCAGGTACAGATTAAAGCGTTTTCACAGTATTGATTTCAAATCAGCGATACAATCGCTAAGCAAAATAAGCTGTTTTCCTTATCCCTGAAAATAGAAAGCACACGAATACTTTGTCAGCCATCCACTACACCTCTTTATCACTCCATAACAAATGCTAAGGGTTTGCACTCATTTTCTGCCAATAACCGGATCTGTTTTACCGGGCTTCCCGGTTTGTACCCGCCCGGCAAACCGGCGCTCAAAAGATGGTTGCCCTTGTATGCGCACGGAAAAATCATACCAGCCATAGCTGGATGCTGCCGGCCAGGTAATATCTGTAATAAGATGGCCGCCGGCCGGTTGCACTTCCTGTTTTAGCGGCTTATTACCATAGGCATGATCTGTTATTTCAAGCAAAACAGGGCGTGATGAAGTATTACTGATCAGTAGTTTTACATTTCCTGTCAGCTTATCCCGGCTGCCAATCTCTTTTTCATATTGCAGCTCCATGGTTACATGCCGGTCAGCAGCGCTGCCCTTTGCCTCCCGGTAAAAACCATCAGGCCCGTAAATACGCAGATGGTAGCAGCTGTTTATAAACATGGATAAAGGGAAATCATCTTCCAGCGCATCACCCGCCTTTACCGCATAATGCCGTATCTGCCGGCCATGCTGCTGCAGAGCATAGATCATAAAAGGAGAACCAGCGGATCGCTTGCCAAACAATTCATTGCCGGCACGCAGCTTCACCATGGTGCCCTTATCATCACACCATACATCCGCATACAACTCATAGGGCAGCGCACAGGCTATGGCCATTCCTTTTTCCTGTTCCGGTAAAATGCCTTTTTCACCTTTATTCACCGATTTTATTTGATGAGCCGAAAGTGCAGCATACCCTCCCGGCAGCGGCTGAAATTGCGCCTGGTGGATAGACGCATATACTTTTTCTTTTGATAAAAAATCAGGCAGCTTCGTTTTGCCCGGTTCGTATGAATGAAATGCAGATGTGAGATCACCACATACCGTTCTGCGCCATTCGGTAATATTCTCCTCCCTGACAGGCATACCTGTTTTTTGCGATAGCCATGTTTCTAAAAACTGCAGGATAGATGTATGATCAAAGACCTGTGAGCATACCGCCCCGCCCCTGCTCCACGGAGAAGCGATTACCAGCGGCACCCGGTAGCCCAGCCCTATCGGGCTTTCCCTCGCATCTTCTTCCTTGCGCATTTTCTTATCCTGCTCCAGCGTTACATATTCCACTGCCACATCAATGCCCGCAGATACTTTTCCTGTATTTTTCTTTGAAGGATGCGGCGGTACAAAAGGCGGCACATGATCAAAGTAGCCGTCATTTTCATCATAGCATAAAATGAAGATCGTCTTCTGCCATACCTCCGGCTTTGAGGTAAGAATATCCATCACCTCTGATACGTACCAGGCACCATACCACGGGGAGCCCGGATGATCAGAAAAATTAGAGGGGCCCACCACCCACGATACAGCAGGCAACTTTCCTTCCTGCACATCTTTGCGGAGCTGGTGCAGGATATCCCCTTTGGGGATTTTCATTTCCCGCTTCTCTCCCTTATCGGTATAGGTAAAAGTATCCAGCTCTCGGTAATGCGGATCGCCGTCATTAATGGTGAATGCACGGCGGTGCAGCTCCTGGTCGTAAGGGGAAAGCTGTTGAAAATTTTCTTCCGACCACCTGTGCCTGTCTTTCACATTTTCCTCCAGCTTTTTTTTCTGTCTTAGCTGCCGTTTTACCTTCTCTGCTTCCTTGCTTTCAGGTGACAGGGCTTGCAACTGTTTCTCCAGCGCTGCTATTTCTGCAGGGAGCAATTGCTCCATTTTTTCCAGGTAGCGGCGG